>NZ_MEGP01000037.1:0-29767 GCF_001725555.1 Thiobacillus sp. SCN 63-57
CAAGGGCGTGGTGCGCGTGATCTGTGACGATCCGCGCCACAAGCAGCGCCAGGGCTAAACTGCCAAGTTTGTATCCGAGTCGACCCAAAGATGGGTTGACGTGTTATAATTTTTTGTTTTGCGTTCGGAGCTTTGCGAATGGCTCGTATTGCAGGGGTTAATATCCCGAATCATCAACACGCGGTTATTGCGTTGACCGCCATTTACGGTATCGGCCGGACCACCTCCGGCAAGATTTGCGACGCGACGGGTGTTGCCCGTACGTCCAAAATCAAGGACCTGTCCGAAGCCGAAATGGAGCGCTTGCGTGAAGGCGTGGCCAAGTTCACGGTCGAGGGCGACCTGCGCCGTGAAATTACCATGAACATCAAGCGTTTGATGGATCTTGGCTGCTACCGTGGCTTCCGCCATCGCAAGGGTTTGCCAGTCCGTGGTCAGCGCACCCGTACCAATGCGCGTACCCGCAAGGGCCCGCGCAAGGCCATCAAAAAGTAAAGGTTAATCATGGCTACTAAAACAGCAGCGCGTGTACGCAAAAAGGTCAAGAAGAATGTCGCGGAAGGGATTGCGCATATTCACGCCTCGTTCAACAACACCATCGTGACCATCACCGACCGTCAGGGCAATGCCTTGTCGTGGGCGACGGCGGGTGGTGCGGGCTTCAAGGGGTCGCGCAAATCGACACCGTTTGCGGCGCAGGTTGCGGCCGAAAACGCCGGCAAGATGGCGCAGGAATACGGCGTCAAGAACCTGGAAGTGCGGATCAAGGGCCCTGGCCCCGGCCGCGAATCCACCGTGCGTGCGCTGAATGCGCTGGGTTTCAAGATCGTCGCGATCTCGGATGTGACCCCGATTCCGCATAACGGTTGCCGTCCCTCCAAAAAGCGTCGTATCTAATTTCCAGGGAAAATCATGGCTCGTAATCTTGATCCCAAATGCCGTCAGTGCCGTCGTGAGGGCGAAAAGCTCTTTCTGAAAGGCGAAAAGTGCTTTACCGACAAATGCGCGATTGAACGTCGTGCCTATGCGCCTGGTCAGCATGGCCAGAAGAGCGGTGCACGTCTCTCCGGTTACGGCGTGCAACTGCGTGAAAAACAAAAAATCCGCCGCATCTACGGCGTTCTCGAAGGCCAGTTCCGCCTGACCTACAAGCGCGCGGAAAGCCGCAAGGGCGTGACTGGTGAAAATCTGCTGTCCATGCTCGAGTCGCGTCTGGATTCGGTGTGCTACCGCATGGGCTTTGGCGCGTCGCGTACCGAGGCGCGTCAGGTGGTCCGCCACAACGGCATTACCGTGAACGGTCGCCGGGTCAATATCCCGTCGTATCAGGTTCGCGCAGGCGATGTGGTCGAGGTGGTGGACAAGGCGAAAGCCCATCTGCGTATCAAGGCGGCTGCCGAAGCGACCGCAGCGCGTGGCTATCCTGAATGGGTCGAGGTCGATGCGAAGGCGCTCAAGGGCACTTACAAAGCGGCCCCGCAACGCTCGGAACTGCCGTCGACGATCAATGAGTCGCTGGTCGTCGAGTTGTACTCCAAATAAGCTGAGACGGTCTTAAGGAAACGCACTTTATGCAAAGCGCTACGGAATTTCTCAAGCCGCGTATTGTGGAGGTGGATCGCGCCTCCCCGCTGCATGCCAAGGTCATCATGGAGCCCTTCGAGCGTGGCTATGGCCATACGCTCGGCAACGCGCTGCGTCGTATTCTGTTGTCTTCCATGGTTGGCTATGCGCCGACCGAAGTCGCCATCAGCGGCGTGGTTCACGAATACTCGACCATTGAAGGCGTGCAGGAAGATGTCGTCGACATCCTACTGAACCTCAAGGGCATCGCATTCAAGATGCACGGCAAGTCCGAGGCATTGCTGAAAGTCTCCAAGGCCGGCGAAGGCGTCGTGACCGCGGGCGACATCGAGGTCGGCCACGACATCGAAGTGCTGAATCCCGATCACGTAATTGCTCACCTGACCAAGGGTGGCAAGCTGGACATGGAAATCAAGATCGAAGCGGGTCGCGGTTATCAGCCGGCCACTACGCGCAAGGTTTCGGATGAAACCCGCGCCGTCGGTTCGATCCTGGTCGATGCCTCGTTCAGCCCGGTGCGCCGTGTCGCCTACTCGGTCGAGAGCGCCCGCGTCGAGCAGCGGACCGACCTCGACCGTCTGGTGATCGATATCGAAACCAATGGTGTGGTCGAGCCGGAAGAAGCCGTGCGTACCGCCGCCCGCATCCTGGTGAACCAGCTGTCGGTGTTTGCCGATCTGGAAGGCACCCCGGCCGAGTCCGAGTCGCCGCGTTCGCCGCAAGTCGATCCGCTGCTGCTGCGTCCGGTCGACGATCTCGAGCTGACCGTGCGTTCGGCCAACTGCCTGAAAGCCGAGAACATCTATTTCATCGGCGATCTGATCCAGCGTTCCGAGACCGAACTACTGCGCACCCCCAACCTGGGTCGCAAGTCGCTCAACGAAATCAAGGATGTGTTGGCCTCCAAGGGGCTGTCCTTGGGCATGAAACTTGAGAACTGGCCGCCCGCAGGACTTGAGCGCCCCTGATTTACTGAACCGAAATCAACAATAAAGTGCGGGTCGCCGTGGCTGGCGGCCTAGCCCAAGAATACTGTCTGAAAGGAATAAGCCATGCGTCATCGTCAATCCAATCGCAAACTGAACCGTACCACCAGCCATCGCTTGGCCATGTTTCGCAACATGAGTGTGTCGCTGCTGAAGCACGAAGTCATCAAGACCACGCTGCCGAAGGCCAAGGAGCTGCGCCGCTTCGTCGAGCCACTGATCACCCTGGGCAAGGAGCCTAGCCTGTCGAATCACCGCCTGGCATTCGACCGCCTGCGCGACCGCGACATGGTCGTCAAGCTGTTCGGTGAGCTGGGTCCCCGTTACAAGACGCGTCCTGGTGGTTATCTGCGCATTCTGAAATATGGCTTCCGGAATGGCGATAACGCACCGATGGCGCTGGTCGAACTGGTCGATCGCCCCGATACCGATACGGCGGCGGTTGACGTCGAGTAAGGTGTCAGCGATATTTCGCTATAAAAAGCCGGGTCATCCCGGCTTTTTTCATGTCCGGGCCGGCTGCAATAGGCCGGAGGGAGATCGAGGGCTTGCCGCTAGTTCGGTCCGTCAGGCATAGTCACCCTTCCCGGTCCCTGTCGAATTGGAAAGCACGTGATCGTTCTCTTCACCGATTTTGGAACTCGAGATCCCTATGTGGGGCAGGTCAAGGCGCGCCTGGCGGAACATGCGCCCACCCAGCAGGTGGTGGATCTCCTGCATGAGGCCCCCGATTTCAATCCACATGCGGGCGCACATCTGCTTGCCGCGTTCGCGACCGTTTTTCCGCCGGGCAGCACGTTCCTGGCAGTGGTAGACCCGGGGGTGGGCACGCCGCGCCGCACGGCCGTAGTACTGGCAGGCGGGCGCTGGTTTGTCGGACCTGACAACGGCCTGTTGTCCGTCATCGCCGCACGTCATGCCGATGCCCGGTTGTGGCGCATTATCTGGGAACCCGAGGATGTGTCTCCAACCTTTCATGGGCGCGACCTGTTTGCGCCGATCGCGGCCGAGATTGCACGCGGCGACTTCCCGACCGATAAACTGACATCGATCGAAGCACTCGACGTTGAATTCGACGCAGGGGATCTGGCACGTGTCATCTACATCGATCACTACGGCAACGCCTGGACGGGTATGCGCGGGGTGCCACAGAACGCCCATGTCAGTGCAGCAGGTGAACGGTTCAAGCACGGAGAGAGTTTCGGTCTGGTCAGCAAAGGCGACGGATTCTGGTTCATCAATAGCGTGGGGCTGCTCGAACTGGCAGTCAATCGCGGAAGCGCCGCCACGACGTATGGCTTGGCGGTCGGCGACCCGGTCCAGGTTCAACGCCTGAACTGAATCGTGTTTTGCAAAGCCGTCACTCCAGACCAATCACGAGCGCACGGTAATCGTTGACATTGGTACGGGTGGGGCCAGTGACGACGAGATCGCCTAGGGCGGAAAAGAAACCGTGACTGTCGTGCGCAGTGAGCCGGCCCTCAGCATCGAGTTCCAGCGCGCGTGCGCGTACCAGGGTGTCCGGTGTGAGCAGAGCGCCCGCATTGTCTTCGCTGCCATCGATTCCGTCCGTGTCACAGGCGATCGCCCAGGCGGGCGTCTCGCGCAGCGCGAGCGCCAGGGCCAGCAGAAATTCGCTATTGCGGCCTCCCAGACCATGCCTGGGCTGCAAGGCGACGGTGGTTTCTCCGCCGGAGATGAGGGCGAGCGTCTGTCGACGTGCCAGTGAATGCACCAGTGCGGCATGCTGACGCGCCACGCTTTGTGCATCGCCCCTGACCTTGTCCGAAAGCAGCAAAGCGGGAATCCCGTGCTGTTCGAAATATCGGACGGCCGCCATCAGGCTGCCATGCGCGCTTGCGATCACACGGTTCTCCATCCTGGCGAAGCAGGCGTCCCCCGGCTTGGGCGTGTCCGGCAGGCGCCCTGCGGCACAGGTTTCAAGATGGTGCCTGACGCCTTCCGGCGGCGTGATCCGCAACCGCTGCAATTGGTCGAGGGCGTCGACGCAGGAACTGGCGTCGGGTGCGCAGGGACCGGATGCGATGGAGCCCGGATCGTCGCCGACCACATCGGAAATGATCAGCGCCAGTCCGTGGGCCGCTTGGGCCGCCTGAGCCAACTGGCCACCCGATAGGCGGGTGAGATGCTTGCGCACGGTATTGATGTCGTGAATGCTTGCGCCAGCATGCAGAAGTGCCCTGGTCACCTGACGCAGTTCCTTCAGGGTCACGCCTTCGACTGGCGCAGCGAGCAGGCTGGAGCCGCCTCCCGAAACCAACACCAGCAAGAGATCGTCCGGACCCAGTTGACGGCTCATGTCCAGCATACGCAGGGCGGCCGCTTCGCCGCGCCCGTCGGGCAGCGGATGACTGGCTTCGACGACCTCGATGCGGCGGGTAGGTAGACCGTGCAGATAGCGTGTGACGACCAGCCCGGACAGCGGTGCGTCCGCTGGCCAGTGGGCCTCGACGGCAACCGCCATGCTGGCAGCGGCCTTGCCGCCACCGACCACCAGCGTACGGCCGCGCGGTGGCGACGGCAGATGCGATGGCAGGATATGCCCGGGGTCGGCTGCGGCTACCGCAGCCTGGAATGAGCCCAGCAGCAGCGAGCGTGGATCCATGTAGCGAAATCGAAAAGGCGAGACCAAATTGTAGGGGCTACGTTTTGAGATGGCGCTCGCCGGATTTCAAAATGAAAACGGCCAGGAAGTCCTGACCGTTGAGTATTTGAGCGCCTGGATTACTCCTTGGCGGCGTCTTTGGCCTTATCGGCCATTTCCTGTGCCTTGTCTGCGCCTGCAGATGCAGCATCGGCAGCACTCTGGGTGGCCGTGGCGGCTGCGTCTTGGGTGGACTCGGCCGCTGACGAGGCAGCCGCGCTTGCGGCATCGGCTGCTGACTTGGCCGCTTCCGCAGTCGAATCTGCTGCGGCGCCTGCGGCTTCCTTGGCCTGATCCATGGCAGGGGCGGCAGCCTCTTGCGCTTTTTGGCATGCAGTGAGGGCAAGTGCGGCGAGAAGTGCGACGAGAAGTTTGGATTGCATGGAAAGTCTCCCTGGTGTGCGTAGAAAAATGCAGAGTTAATTTTCTGCAAATCTATTTCTAGTGCAAAAGCCCGATGAAACAAGCCTCGGCACGGCGCGGCCTGCTTTACGATTTTCCCGTCAGAACGATTCGTCGTCGCGCAGATAGCGCCACTGTCCGGGAGGGAGCTCGCCCAGCCGCACCCGGCCGATGCGCACGCGCTTGAGTCCCACCACTTTCAGTCCGACCAGTTCGCACATGCGGCGGATCTGGCGCTTGCGGCCTTCCTTCAGCACAAAGCGCAACTGGTCGGCGTTCTGCCAACTCACTTTGGCCGGGCGCAGTCTGCGGCCATCGAGCGAGAGGCCGTGATTGAGCAGCGCGAGCCCCTTTTCATCCAGTCGGCCCTCGACCCGCACAAGATATTCCTTCTCGATCCCGGAATCCTCGCCGATCAGCTGCTTGGCAACGCGTCCGTCCTGGGTCAGCACCAGCAGGCCGGTGGAGTCGATGTCGAGCCGGCCGGCGGGCGCCAGGCCTTTGAGGTGGGAGGGGTGGAATGCCTGCCCGGCGCGCCCACTCTGCCACAGCGTGTCGGGGCGGATCAGGACGACGGCCGGCTGGTAACCCGGCTCAGGCTGGCCGGAGACATAGCCGACCGGCTTGTGCAACAGGATCGTGACGCGCTGCTGCTGCTGCGCACTGGCGGCGTTGTCCAGGCGGATCGCGCAATCGGGGTCGACCTTGGTGCCGAGTTCGCTGACCCGGCGGCCGTCGACGAATACGAGCCCTTTTTCGATATAGCTGTCGGCCTCGCGGCGCGAGCAAAGGCCGCGCTCGGACATCAGCTTGGAAAGACGGACCGGTTCAGCCATGTCAGTGCTTGGACAACACCGGCTGCAGGTATTGGCCGGTATGGCTGGCCGGGTTGTCGGCCACGGCCTCCGGCGTGCCCTCGGCGATGATCATGCCGCCGCCGGCGCCGCCTTCCGGGCCGAGGTCGATCAGCCAGTCGGCGGTCTTGATGACGTCGAGGTTGTGCTCGATGACGACCACGCTGTTGCCGGCATCCGAGAGTCGCTGCAACACCTTCAGCAGCAGGTCGATGTCGGCGAAATGCAGGCCGGTGGTCGGTTCGTCGAGAATATAGAGCGTGCGACCGGTGTCGCGCTTGGACAGTTCGAGCGCGAGCTTGACGCGCTGCGCCTCGCCGCCCGACAGCGTGGTGGCCGACTGCCCGAGGCGGATGTAGCCGAGGCCGACGTCGAGCAGCGTCTGGAGCTTTCTCTTGACCACGGGGACCGCGGCGAAGAATTCGTGCGCCTGCTCGATGGTCATCTCCAGCACGTCGCGGATCGTCTTGCCCTTGTACTGCACTTCCAGCGTTTCGCGGTTGTAGCGTGCGCCATGACAGACGTCGCATGGCACGTAGATGTCGGGCAGGAAGTGCATCTCGACCTTGATCACGCCGTCGCCCTGGCAGGCCTCGCAGCGTCCGCCCTTGACGTTGAAGCTGAATCTTCCCGGCCCGTAGCCGCGCGCGCGCGCCTCGGGCACGCCGGCGAAGAGCTCGCGGATCGGCGTGAACAGGCCGGTGTAGGTCGCCGGGTTAGAGCGCGGGGTGCGGCCGATCGGCGACTGGTCGACGTTGATCACCTTGTCGAAGAACTCCAGCCCCTGGATGTCGTCGTGCGGCGCGGGCTCGGCCGACGAGCCATACAGGTGGCGCGCGACGGCGGTGTAGAGCGTGTCGTTGATCAGCGTCGACTTGCCCGAGCCCGACACGCCGGTGATGCAGACGAACAGACCCACCGGCAGATTCAGCGTGACGTGCTTCAGGTTGTTGCCGCTGGCATTCGTCACCACCAGCTGCCGTTCGGGATCGGCCTGGCGGCGTTTTTTCGGAATGGCGATGCGGCGCCGGCCGGACAGGAATTGCCCGGTGAGCGAGTTCTTGCTGAGGCGGATTTCCTCCGGCGTGCCCTCGGCCACCACTTCACCACCATGCACGCCGGCGCCGGGCCCCATGTCGACCACGTAGTCGGCGGCGCGGATCGCGTCCTCGTCGTGCTCGACCACCAGCACCGAGTTGCCGATGTCGCGCAGATGCTTGAGCGTCGCCAGCAGGCGGTCGTTGTCGCGCTGGTGCAGGCCGATCGAGGGTTCGTCGAGCACGTACATCACGCCGGTCAGGCCGGAACCGATCTGGCTGGCGAGGCGGATGCGCTGCGACTCGCCGCCGGAGAGCGTGTCGGCGGAACGGTCGAGCGACAGGTAATCGAGGCCGACGTTGTTGAGGAAACCGACGCGGGCGACGATTTCCTTGACGATCTTGTCGGCGATCTGCGCGCGGTGGCCTTCGAGCGTCAGCGATTCGAAAAAGCCCAGCACCTGTTTCAGCGGCATCGCGCTCACTTCGTAGATCGGCACGCCGCCCACCATCACGTGGCGCGCCTCCTCGCGCAGCCGTGTGCCGTGGCAGGACGGGCAGGGTTTGTTGTTCTGGTACTTGGCGAGTTCCTCGCGCACCGCCATCGAGTCGGACTCGTGGTAGCGCCGCTCCATGTTGGCGAGCACGCCCTCGAACGGATAGCTTCTCGTCGTGTAACCGCCGCGCGGCGCCAGCGTCTGGAAGGCAATCGCTTCCTTGCCGCTGCCGTTTAGGATGACGTCCTGGATGCGCGCCGGCAGCGATTCCCACGGCGTGTCGAGGTCGAAGCCGTAATGCATCGCCAGGCTCTGCAGCATCATGTAGAAGAACTGATTGCGCTTGTCCCAGCCCTTGATTGCCCCGCTTGCCAGCGACAGGTGCGGGAAGGCGACCACGCGCGCCGGGTCGAAGAAGGTGATCTGGCCGAGGCCGTCGCAGGTGGTGCACGCGCCCATCGGGTTGTTGAAGGAGAACAGGCGCGGCTCCAGTTCGGGCAGCGCGTAGCTGCACACCGGGCAGGCGAACTTGGCGGAGAACAGATGCTCCTTGCCGGAGTCCATTTCCACCGCCAGCGCGCGGCCGTCGGCGTGTCTGAGTGCGGTTTCGAAGCTTTCGGCCAGGCGCTGCTTGGCGTCTGCCCGCACCTTCAAGCGGTCGACCACCACTTCGATGGTGTGCTTCTTGTTCTTGTCGAGCTTGGGCACGGCGTCGATCTCGTGCACCTTGCCATCGACCCGTACCCGCACGAAGCCCTGCGCGCGCAGTTCGGCGAAGAGCTCGAGGTTCTCGCCCTTGCGTCCCACCACCAGCGGCGCCAGGATCATCAGTTTGGTGTCATCGGGCAGCGCCAGCACCGCGTCGACCATCTGCGACACCGTCTGCGCCGCCAGCGTGATGCCGTGCTCGGGGCACTGCGGATCGCCGACGCGGGCATACAGCAGGCGCAGGTAGTCGTGGATTTCGGTGACGGTGCCGACGGTCGAGCGCGGGTTGTGGCTGGTCGCCTTCTGCTCGATCGAGATTGCAGGCGAGAGGCCCTCGATCAGATCGACGTCGGGCTTCTCCATCAACTGCAGGAACTGACGCGCATAGGCCGACAGCGATTCGACGTAGCGCCGCTGGCCCTCGGCGTAGAGCGTGTCGAACGCGAGCGAGGACTTGCCCGAGCCCGACAGCCCCGTGATCACCACCAGCTTGTTGCGCGGCAGATCGAGGTTGACGTTCTTCAGGTTGTGGGTGCGGGCGCCACGGATGCGGATGAATTCCATTGGTCAGGGTGCGTGAGGCGTAATTCGCAACCTGCTAATATAACGGACTTCACGAATTCGCCGAATTCCGCCGTGGCTCAAATCGACCTTTCAGAAAGCATGACCCGCGCTGAAAAGCGCGCCACCTCAGGCTTGGCAGCGATTTTCGGTCTGCGCATGCTGGGCATGTTCCTGATCCTGCCGGTGTTCGCGCTGTATGCCGAACATCTGCCGGGCGGCGACAACCACACCCTGGTCGGGCTGACGCTTGGCATGTACGGCCTGACCCAGGCATTGCTGATGATCCCTTTCGGGATGGCGTCCGACCGCATCGGCCGCAAGAAAGTGATCATTTTCGGCTTGATCCTCTTCGCGATCGGCAGCTTTGTGGCCGCCACAGCGCCCGACATCTACTGGACGATTTTCGGCCGCGCCATTCAGGGTGCCGGTGCGATTTCCGCCGCCATCACCGCCATGCTGGCCGATCTTACCCGTGAGGAACACCGCACCAAGGCGATGGCGATGATCGGCTCGACCATCGGCCTCGTATTTGCCGCGTCGATGGTGGCGGGGCCGACGCTCAATCACCTCATCGGCGTGCCGGGGATTTTTGCGCTGACCGGCGTGCTTGCGCTGGCTGCCATCTGGGTGGTGAAAATCTGGGTGCCCGATCCCCTGATCAGCCATTTTCATGCCGACGCCCAGGCCAACCCGGCACGATTGAAAGACGTATTGCATGACGCCCAGTTGCTGCGCCTCGACTTCGGCATTTTTGCCTTGCATGCGGCGCAGATGGCGATGTTCGTCGTGGTGCCGGTGGCCCTCAAGAACAGCGGCCTGCCGCCAGCTCACCATTGGATGGTCTACCTGCCCGTGCTGCTGGGTTCGTTCCTGCTGATCGTGCCGGCCATCATTTATGGTGAGAAGCACGGCAAACTGAAACCGGTGTTCATCGGCGCGGTAGCGCTGATGTTGCTGGCCCAGCTGGGAATGGCGTTCGGCATCGGACATTTCTGGGGCATCGTAGGGGCGCTGTTCTTTTATTTCGCCGCCTTCAATCTGCTCGAAGCCAGCCTGCCGTCGCTGATTTCCAAACTGGCCCCCGTGTCGGCCAAAGGTACCGCGATGGGCGTGTATAACACCGCACAGGCACTGGGATTGTTCTTCGGGGGCGTCTTCGGCGGCTGGCTGGCGCAGCATGTCGGGTTTTACGCCGTGTTCCTGTTCTGTGTGGTCCTGATGGCGGTCTGGCTGGCGCTGAGCCTGTCGATGACCGCCCCGCTCGCGATCAAGACCCGCATGTTCCGCGTCGGGACGATGCCTGCGGACCAGGCCGCGCTGTTGAAAACGAAACTGGCGGCGGTGGCCGGCGTGGTGGAAGCCGTGGTGCTGGCCGAAGAAGGCGTGGCCATGCTCAAGGTCAGCCTGCAGGGCTGGGATGAAGCCGCCGCCCGCATCCTGCTGGAAGCCACGGGCGCCTGACAGGCTGGCCTGATAGAATCCGCAACACGACAACGCTTACATCCAGGGGAAAACATGGCATCCGTCAACAAAGTGATTCTGGTCGGCAACCTCGGGCGCGATCCCGAAATGCGCTACCTGCCGAGCGGAGAGGCCGTCGCCAACCTTGCCATCGCCACCACCGACAAATACAAGGACAAAACCGGTCAGATGGTCGAGCAGACCGAATGGCACCGGGTCAGCTTCTTTGGGCGTACCGCCGAAGTGTGTGGGCAATACCTGAAGAAGGGCAGCCAGGTCTACGTCGAGGGCAGCATCCGCACCCGCAAGTACACCGACAAGGAAGGCATCGAGAAATACGCCACCGAAATTCGCGGCGACCGCATGCAGATGCTGGGTGGGCGTAGCGGCGGCGGGATGGCCGACATGGACGACGGTTCCTACAATCAGGCAGCACCCGCAAGCGCCCCGCGCAGCCAGCCGCGCAGCAGTGCGCCTGCCGC
The DNA here is from genome assembly GCF_001725555.1 of Thiobacillus sp. SCN 63-57. NCBI lineage: Bacteria > Pseudomonadati > Pseudomonadota > Betaproteobacteria > Nitrosomonadales > Thiobacillaceae > Thiobacillus > Thiobacillus sp. SCN 63-57. The sequence goes on from NZ_MEGP01000037.1 coordinate 11,241, forward strand.
CGCGCAGCGTCCGGCCAGTAGTGGCTTTGACGACATGGACGACGATATTCCGTTCTGATTTCCGGCGGGTAGGATGGCCAGCCGTTAGCCCTGGAAATACATAAATAAACAGGGTGGATAGGGAGACGGTGCGCAGCGCACCGGTATGCGGTGATCAGCAGACCACACACGATATTCAGGGGATGGATGGGCGCACTGTTGATAGGCGCCGTTTTGGCGGGTGCCCAGCAGGCGAGGGCGGCAGTGACCGAGTCCGACTTTCTCGACGATCTGCCGGTAGTGCTGTCGGCGTCGCGCCTGTCCCAGCCGGTGAGTGAGGCACCCGTTGCCGTGACCGTCATCGATCAGGAGATGATTCACGCATCGGGGTTTCGCGACATCCCCGATCTCCTGCGCCTCGTGCCAGGCTTCTCGGTCGCCTATACGCGCGACAACACATGGGCTGCCGGTTATCACGGCCTGGGCGACGCGTTCTCGCGGCGTTTTCAGGTGCTGGTCGATGGGCGTTCGATATACAGTCCGCATTATGGCGCCGTGAACTGGACCGATCTTCCGCTTTCCATCGACGATATCGAACGCATTGAAGTGGTACGCGGGCCGGATGCCGCGATCTATGGCGCCAATGCTTTCGCGGCGGTCATCAACATCATCACCAAGACGGCGGCGCAGGTCGCGGGGGAATTCGTTTCCTTGCAGCTCGGCGAACAGGGCATGCGTGGCGCGACGGTGCGCCATGGCGGAGGTGACGGCGCATTGCGCTATCGCCTGACCGCCTCGACCCAGCAACGCGACCGCTTCGAGCGGGACATCACCAACAAGATAGCTGACGGGGCGGGCGACAACGGGCAATACTTCGAGGCCAGCAAGACTACTTTTCTCAATGGGCGCATGGATTGGCAGTTATCCGCGAATTCCGATGCGATGGCGCAGTTCGGCCTGTCTCAGGGCGACTGGAGCGCCGGCAAGCAGGTAAGCGATCCGAAGGGTATTCTTGAACCGCGTACGCAGGATTCGCGGGCGATGTATCTACAGTTGGCGTATCACAAGGTGGAATCCGCGCGCCGTGAGTGGCGATTGCAGGCCTACTATGCCCAGAACCGCTTCGATGCCAATGCGCTGGCGGATTTGACTGCTCTCGGTATCGGCGCGGTGAATGTCGACCAGTATCTGTTGCAGACGCGCAGCAACATCGAACTGCAGGTGAACGAGCAATGGCGCCCCAATCTGCGCGGGGTGTGGGGCGGCGAAGTACGTCAGGAAACCGTTACCAGCCCACAGAATTACAATTCCGGCCGGGAATGGAGCGGCGAGCTTGCGCGCGTGTTCGGCAATCTCGAGTGGCGCCCGCATGAGCGGGTGCTGCTGCAAGGTGGAGCCATGCTGGAGCACCACTACTTTACGGGCATCGATATTTCTCCGCGTGTCGCAGCCAATTTCACCCTGACGCCCGGGCACGTCATCCGCCTGGGAATTTCGCGTGCCTATCGCTCGCCCACGTTCTTCGAAGAGAAGGGTAACCAGGTTTATGTGCTGCAATCCGGCGCGGTGGCCGATGTGGTGACGGTGCCGTCCGACGGCCTTGCGCCCGAACGCGTCCTGTCGCGCGAGATTGCCTATGTGGGATTTTGGCGCCCGGCCCGGCTCGAAATGGATGTGCGGCTGTTCCAGGACAAGATCGACGACTTTATCGGCCAGGACAAGTATGACTTCGCCCCCTCGGACGATGGCGGAATCCGGCCCAACGAGTTCAAGTACGCGAATATCGGCAGCGCCAGATCTCACGGCGGCGAGATCCAGCTGCGCTGGCGGCCCGTGCATGCGCTCGATCTGAGCGCGCACTATTCACGCGTGTTTCTGGAGGCGCATTTTGGAGGGGCTGGCATCCACAACGTCATCAATTTCAACAAGGACGTCCCCGTCTCCGCACCGCGCAACACCTGGGGCCTGCTTGCCAGCTACCGTCTGGATCATGGCTGGGAAGCAAGCATGGGCGTGTGGCGCAGCGATGCGATGAAATGGCTGTCCGAAGGCGACCTCACCGCTGCCTACAATCGCATGGACCTGCGTGTGGCGCGACGCTGGAAATGGCTGGGACGCGACATCGAGGCATCGGTGGTCGGGCAGAGCCTGCTCGGCAATTACCAGGAGTTTCGCGATACCAATATTTTCAGCCGCCGTGTCTATGGCAGCCTCAGTCTGGGCTGGTGACAGGCGCTTCCGGTGGCTTGGCTGGATGGGTCTGACGGGGGATTTTCAGCCGCTGTTTGGGGACTTGTGTCCATCTGGGTATAATTCCGCAACTTCTTGATTGTCGGAGAATTTTTATGCCGATTTATGCCTACCAATGCACCGCCTGCGGCTTCGCCCAGGATGAAATGCAGAAAGTGTCTGATGCGCCGCTGACGGTGTGTCCCTCTTGTGGCCAAGCCACTTATGCCAAGCAGGTGACGGCGGCCGGTTTCGCCCTGAAGGGAACCGGCTGGTATGCCACCGATTTCAAAGGCGGCGGCAGCAAGCCTGCGGAAACGAAGTCCGAGGCACCTTCGCCCGCCTGCGGCACGGGTGCGTGTCCGGCGTGTAACTGACGAGGCCAGAAAACCGGGAAGCGGACGGTGCGAGCCGTCCGCTTCTTCGTTTTTGATTGAATTGCACGTATGAAGCGTTATTTCATTACCGGCCTGCTGATCTGGGTGCCGCTGGGGGTGCTGCCGGCCGCGTGGCAGCCCGAGGCCTGGCTTGGGCTGCGGATTCCTGGCCTGGGCGTGATCCTGACGTTGTTGATCATCATGCTGACCGGCGTGTTTGGCGCCAATTTCTTCGGCCAGAAGATCATCGACTTCTGGGAGCGGCAATTGACCCGCATCCCGGTGGTGAAGACCATCTACGGCAGCGTCAAACAGGTGTCCGACACGCTTTTGTCGGGCAGCGGTCATGCCTTCCGCAAGGTGCTGCTGGTGCGTTATCCGCATCCGCAGGCGTGGTCGCTGGCGTTTCAGACCAATCTTCCGGACGAAGTGGCGCGCGTGCTGCCAGAGGAACACGTCGCGGTGTTCATCCCCACCACGCCGAGCCCGGTCAACGGATTCTATTTTTATGTGAAAAAGAGCGAGGTCGTCGAACTGGATGTGTCGGTCGATCGCGCATTGAAATACATCGTCTCGATGGGCGTCGCCTCCGGCGAGTCGGGACGGGGCAGTTACTAGGAAAACCACTATGCGTACACATTACTGCGGCGCCGTCACGGCCGCCGACATCGGCAATACCGTCATCTTGTGCGGCTGGGCGCACCGCCGGCGTGACCACGGCGGCGTCATCTTCATCGACCTGCGCGACCGTGAAGGCATGATGCAGGTGGTGATCGACCCCGACACCCCGGAGGCATTCAAGCTGGCCGAAGACGTGCGCTCCGAGTTCGTGCTGAAGATCGAGGGGCTGGTGCGGCCGCGCCCCGCAGGCACTGAAAATCCCAACATGACCACCGGCATGGTCGAACTGCTGACCAAAAAGCTGGACGTGCTGAACCCTTCGCTGACACCGCCCTTCCAGATCGACGACGACACCATCAACGAGAACATCCGCCTGCAGTATCGTTACCTCGACCTGCGCCGCGAGCCGATGCAGAAGAACCTCAAACTGCGCTACCGCGTGTCCAAGATCATGCGCGACTATCTCGACGCGCACGGCTTTATGGAAGTCGAAACGCCGATGCTGACGCGCTCGACGCCCGAAGGCGCGCGCGATTACCTGGTGCCGAGCCGGGTGCACGACGGCATGTTCTACGCGCTGCCGCAATCGCCGCAACTGTTCAAGCAACTGTTGATGGTGGCGGGTGTCGACCGCTACTTCCAGATCACCAAGTGCTTCCGCGACGAGGATCTGCGCGCCGACCGCCAGCCCGAGTTCACCCAGGTCGACCTGGAAACCTCGTTCATGGGCGAGGAAGAGATCATGAACCTGGTCGAGGGCATGATCCGCGACATGATGAAGAAGGCGCAGGACATCGACCTGCCCGCCGCCTTCCCGCGCATGTCCTACGCCGAGGCGATGAATAAATATGGATCAGACAAGCCCGACATGCGGGTGACGCTGGAAATCGTCGACGTCGGCGACGCGATGAAGGACGTCGCCTTCAAGGTGTTCTCCGGCCCGGCGAACGACCCGAAAGGACGCGTCGCCGCGTTGCGCATCCCTGGCGGCGCCGCGCTCTCGCGCAGCGAGATCGACGGCTATACCGAGTTCGTCAAGATCTACGGCGCCAAGGGCCTGGCCTACATCAAGGTCAATGACGTCAGCCAGCTGAACGAAGCCGGCCTGCAGTCGCCCATCGTCAAGAACCTCTCCGAAGCCGCCTTGCGTACGGTGATGGAGCGGACCGGCGCGGCGAATGGCGATCTGATCTTCTTCGGCGCCGACCGCGCCAAGGTGGTCAACGACGCACTCGGTGCGCTGCGCCTGAAAATCGGCCACGAGAAGGGCCACGTCGATGGACGCGCCTGGGCGCCGCTGTGGGTGGTCGATTTCCCGATGTTCGAATACAACGAGGATGAGAACCGCTGGGATGCGCTGCACCACCCCTTCACCGCGCCCAAGGACGGCCACGAGGACTGGCTCGCCACCGATCCGGGCAAGTGCCTGTCGAAGGCCTACGATATGGTTCTGAACGGCTGGGAAGTCGGCGGCGGCTCGGTGCGTATCCATAAAGAGGAGGTGCAGGAGAAGGTGTTCGCAGCGCTGAACATCGGCGAGGAAGAGCGCCGCGAGAAATTCGGCTTCCTGCTCGATGCCCTGCAGTATGGCGCCCCCCCGCACGGCGGCCTGGCATTCGGCCTTGATCGCCTGGTTACCCTGATGACCGGCGCCGAGTCGATCCGCGACGTCATCGCCTTCCCCAAGACCCAGCGCGCCTCCTGCCTGATGACCAACGCGCCCAACGTGGTGGACGAAAAACAACTGCGCGAACTGCATATCCGGCTGCGCAACACCGCGCCCACGGAGAAGGCGGCGGGATGAAATTCGCCGACACCCTGAAAACCCTGCCAGAGTTTTCGGGCGAGACACTGGTATTGAGCGACTCCACCGGCGCCGAGATTGCGACGATCGCCAATGCACCCGGTACCGCCGGGTCGTTCCGGGTGTATGCCTATCTCGCGCAGGAATACGGCATGATCAATGCCGAGGCCGCCGCAGAAGGCTTGGCGATTTTCGCCGAACACACCGAGGATGCCAGTCGCCACCCTGGCAAGCACCCCAATATCGACCGTTTGATCGCCATCCTGGCGACGGGTGTTCCGCTCAACGCCCGCATCGTTTGATCGTGCATAAAATCCCTGTCTCGGTGCTGGTCGTCATCTACACGCAGGACGGCCAGGTGCTGCTGATGGAACGCGCCGATGCACCGGGCCTCTGGCAGTCGGTGACGGGCTCGCAGGACGAAGGCGAAACGCTGATTGAGACCGCGATCCGCGAAGTGCGCGAGGAGACCGGGCTCGACGCCAGCCAGTTCGAATTGACCCCCTGGGACATTGAAACCCGCTACGAAATTTACGAGCGTTGGCGCCACCGCTATGCGCCAGGCGTGACCCACAATACTGAGCACGTGTTCGGCCTGCGCCTGCCCGGGCCGTTGCCGATCACGCTGGCGCCGCGTGAGCATCTGCGTTATGTGTGGCTGCCCTGGGATGTGGCGGCTGAGCGCTGCTTTTCATCCAGCAATGCAGCGGCGATTCGCCTGCTGCCCACGCGCCTATAATGGGCTTATGGTCTCTCCGCTGCATATCGCCAGTTACAACATCCATAAGGGCCTGTCGCAATTCAACCGGCGCCTGACGGTGCATGAGTTGCGTGACCGTCTCGGCACGCTGGGAACCGACATCGTTTTTTTGCAGGAAGTGCAGGGCAGTCATGGATTGCGTGCCAGCCGTTTCCAGCACTGGCCCAACCGGCCCCAGCATGAATTCCTGGCCGGCCAGGTCTATACCGATTTCGCCTATGGCAAGAACTGTATCTACGACACCGGCCACCACGGCAATGCCATCCTGTCGCGCTACAAGATTCTCACCTGGGAGAACGAGGACATCTCCGCCCATGCGTTCGAGAGCCGCGGCATGCTGCATTGCGAGGTCGAGGTGCCCGGCATCGCCGTGCCGGTGCACTGCATCAACGTGCATCTCGGCCTGACCGAACGTGGGCGCAAACGCCAGTTGGCGATGATCGTCGCGCGCGTGCGGGCTATGGTGCCGGACAATGCGCCCTTGATCCTGGCGGGCGACTTCAACGACTGGCTGGTGCGGACAGGACGGTTTTTCGAGGGCGAACTGGGTTTGGTCGAGGTATTCGAGGCTCACCACGGCAAGTCGGCGCGCAGTTACCCTTCCATCCTGCCCATGTTCCAGCTTGACCGCATCTATGTGCGGCGCTTCAGCATCCAGGCGGCGCAGGTTCATACCGGCAACGCCTGGCATCGTATTTCCGACCATGCCGCCCTGACCGCCTCGCTCAGCCCGGCCTGATGACCGCGCGCAGCCGTTTAAATCCATCCTTCTTTCGCGGCGTCGAGCCGGTTTCCGGCAACCAGTTGCGCCTGTTGCAAAGCGGCGCGGAATTCTTTCCGGCATTGATTGCCGCGATCGATGCCGCACGCGACGAGATCCACCTCGAAACCTACATTTTCAACGCGGACTCCAGCACCGTGGCCGTGCGCGATGCCCTGATCGGCGCAGCCAGGCGCGGCGTGCAAGTGCGTGTGCTGATCGATGGCGTGGGTTCGCGCGACCTGCCGGCCGACTGGCTCGACGCATTGAAAGCGGCCGGCGTCAGTGTACGGGCCTATCGTCCCTTGGTAGGCAGCGGCTGGCGCTCCAATCCCAGGAGTCTGCGGCGGCTGCATCGCAAGCTAGCGGTGATCGATGCCCGCATTGCCTTCATTGGGGGCATGAATCTCATTGGCGATTTCGAGCCAGTGCACCTTGCCACGCCGCGGCTCGATTACAGCGTGGAAGTCCGCGGGCCGTTGCTCGTCCCCATCCACCGAAGCGTCCGCCATCTTTGGCGGTTGGTGGCCTTCACGCAACTGCAGGGACGCGGGCGCACAGTCGCGATCGAAGCGTCCTGGCCGACCGATGGCCATGTGCGTGCCGCCTTCGTGGTGCGCGACAATTTTGCCCACCGCCGCGACATCGAGCGTGTCTATCTTGCCGCGCTGGCCCTGGCGCGCGATGAAATCGTCATTGCCAATGCCTACTTCCTGCCGGGACACCGGTTCAGAAAGCTGCTTAAAAAGGCTGCCGCGCGCGGTGTGCCGGTTCACCTGCTGGTGCAGGGACATACCGACCACCTCTTTTTCCAGGCGGCGGCGCGTGCGCTTTACCGCGATCTGCTTGCCGCCGGCGTGAATATTTACGAATTCAAGGCGAGCGAACTGCATGCCAAGGTGGCCGTAGTCGACGGCCATTGGGCGACTGTGGGTTCCAGCAATATCGATCCGTTCAGCCTGCTGCTGGCGCGCGAGGCGAACCTCGTCGTCAACGATGCAGGGTTTGCGCACGACCTGCGGGAGCGTCTACAGCATGCGCTCGACCAGTCCGTCGCGCTCGACCCGGCCGACTGGCAACGCCGTTCCTGGCTGCGGCGCATGATGTCCTGGCTGGCATACGGCGGCGTGCGGCTGATGGTGGGACTGGCCGGAGCAGGGCGACTCATTTAACGCCACGCCGTGCCAGAAAGCGGTCGAGTTGCCGGGCAAACGCCTGCCGATCCGCCGCCGACAGCGCGGCCGGCCCGCCGATGTCCGCCCCGGCGCCGCGCAGGCTTTCCATGAAATCGCGCAGGCCCAGCCGTTCGCGGATGTTGTCGGCGCTATGGCGCTCGCCCCGCGGCGACAGGACGGACGCCCCTTTCTCGATCAACGCGGCCGCCAGTGGGATGTCCGCGGTGATCACCAGATCGCCGTCCGCGACCTCGTCCACGATGTGGCGGTCGGCCACGTCGAAACCCATTTGCACCTGCCGTGCGCGTATATAAGGTGAAGGCGGGACCCGCAGCAGGCGGTTGGCCACCAGCGTCAGCGGCACCTGCATCCGGTCTGCCGCGCGGAACAGGATGTCCTTGATCACGGCCGGACAGGCGTCGGCATCCACCCAGATGTGCATGGTTCGTTCGGCTTACAGCCGGGTCGCCTTGAAGGTGTCGCACTGCCCCGGATTGCCGTCCTGCATGCCGCGGCTGAACCAGCGCATCCGCTGGGCAGACGAACCGTGGGTGAAGGATTCCGGTACCACGTAGCCGCGCGCCTGCTGTTGCAGGCGGTCGTCGCCCACCCCTGCTGCGGCCGCGAGCGCCTCCTCGATGTCGCCCGGCTCCAGAACATGCCGCGCCTGGTTGGCGTGGTAAGCCCACACCCCGGCAAAACAGTCGGCCTGCAGTTCCATCCGCACCTGCAGCGCGTTGCCGGCGGCTTCGCTTGCGCGGCGGCGCGCTGCGTCGACCTTGTCCGAAATGCCCAGCAAGGTCTGCACGTGGTGACCGACTTCGTGCGCCACCACATAGGCCTGCGCGAAATCACCGGGCGCATCGTGGCGTTTGGCCAGGTCGTTGAAGAAACGCATGTCGAGGTACAACTTGTGGTCGCCCGGGCAGTAGAACGGCCCCATTGCTGCCTCGGCGAACCCACATGCCGACTGCACCGCGCCGGAATACAACACCAGCGTGGGCGGCTGGTAGGACTTGCCTGATTCCTTGAACAGCGTGCCCCACACGTCTTCCGTGTCGGCCAGGACCACCGACATGAAATCCTTCAGCTTGTCCTCCTCCGGGTTGGACGATGCGGGTTGGTGCGTTTCCTGTGTCGGGGCCAGGCTGCCCGCCTGATTCAGGATGACCGACGGATCCACACCGAAATACATCGCCACCAAAGCCAGGATGATTGCCCCGATGCCGCCGCCGGCCAGCCCGCGGCCATTCACGCGCATGCCGCGCCGGTCTTCGATGTTGTCGCTACGGCGTCCGTTTTCCCAGCGCATGGGCTTCTCCGTTGGTTACATGCAGGTGGCTATTGTAGTCATCGCCGCCGCGTCAATGCAGCGCCTGGCAGGATTGGACTGCGTCGTTCCGTCAGGCGTCCGCGCCCCGTCTGGCCATTCGTTGCGTATGTGCAACAAAACAACACTTTTCGGTCTGTTAGATGGAAAAAACAACAACTTTTCTTGCTGGCCGGAAGGGAGTCTGGATAATCGACTGCGTCCCTTAAGCACATGTCCGTGCAGGACAGCTCTGCAGAGCTTTACAAACATTCTGTCATCCAAGGAGATATGCAATGCAAAAGAAACTGATCGCGCTGGCACTGGCTTCCGCCTTTGCTGCTCCCGCCTTCGCTGCGACGTCCAACGTCGATATTTACGGTAACCTGCACATGTCCGTTGATGTGCTGGACAATGGTAGCAATAGCGGTACCAACGTCTCCAGCAACGCTTCCGCGTTGGGCGTCAAGGGCTCCGAAGACCTGGGCGGCGGCCTGAATGCCATCTGGCAGGTCGAGACCACCCTGGGCGGTGAAAGACGGGGTGCATCCTTTACCTCAGCACGCGATACCTTTGTCGGCCTCAAGGGCGGCTTCGGTACGGTCCGTCTGGGTTACTTCGATACTCCGACCAAGACGCTTAGCCGCAAGCTGGACCTGTTTAACAACCGTATTGGCGACACCCGCAACCTGCTGCGCTCGGATGCAGCCTCCGGCGCACTTGTTTCCAGTAACAATTCTTGGGAAGAGCGTTTCGACAACGGCATTCGTTACGACACCCCTTCGTTCAGCGGTTTCTCGGCTTCCGTGCATTACTCGACCAACTTCGACAGCGCGGGCACCACTACGAATAACAACACCGACGCTTACAGCCTTGGCGCCAACTATGAAAACGGCCCGCTGTTTGCTGGCGCAACCTACCAGCGCAACAACCTCACCACCGGTACCGGCGACGAAACCAACTGGCGTCTGGGCGCTGGTTATAACATGGGTGATCTGAAGATGGTCGCACTTTACTCGAAGTCGAAAGATCAGCGTGGTGTCAGTGGTGCGGATCGTGATGTCTGGGGCTTGGGCGCCGGTTACAAATTGGGCAACGGTGAAATCAAGGGCCAGTTCTATAAGGCAGGTAAGGACGATACTCTGGCTGACAGTGGCGCTAAGATGTACGTGGTTGGCTACGACTACAGCCTGAGCAAGCGTACGCTGGCTTACATTGCCTACGCCAAGACCAAGAATGACGCGAACGCCCAGTTCTCCGTGATGGGCGGCGGCGGACATGGTGATGACTTGACGATCGCATCAGGCAAGGATCCTGATGCGTTCTCAATCGGCATGATCCACAAGTTCTAATCCGGCTCAAGCTAATTAGTCTTATTGAGCGGGCTCCTGCGGGAGCCCGTTTTTTATGCCAGCCTGTTTGACGGGCAAGCCTTGGTGCGTTCAGCCGTCTACCACCTCGTAATCGTGCGTGATCTCGGCCACCTTGCCGAGCATGATCGAGGGCGAGCGGCGACTCGGCGGGCGCGGAGCGCCGGGTGCGGGAGCGCGAAACAGGCCTCGAACCGCTCAGGCTTCCTGAATCTCGAAATCGTGCGTCACCTCGGCCACCTTGCCGAGCATGATCGAGGCCGAGCAGTATTTTTCGGCAGAGAGCTTCACGGCCTGTTCGACACGCTTGGGATCGAGCGCCTTGCCCGTGACGGTGAAATGGACGTGGATTTTGGTGAATACCTTGGGATCGGTGTCGGCCCGCTCGGCGGACAGGTCGGCGACGCAGTCGGTGACAGCTTGGCGGCTCTTGCGCAGGATGTGGACGACGTCGAAGGCGGAGCAGCCACCTAATCCAAGCAGTAGCATTTCCATCGGGCGTACCCCTAGGTTCTTGCCGCCGGAATCGGGTGGGCCGTCCATGACGACGCTGTGGCCGGATTCGCTCTGGCCGACAAAACTGACGCCTTCGATGAGTTTGACGCGGGCTTTCATGGAGGTCCTTCAGACAAAATTCGAGCGGAGTTTGTACCACAAAATGCCCAGCCATTCGTGCAGGGCAAAGGTGCTGTCACGCAGGCCGGCAGGCGTGGGCAGGACATCGAGAATGGAGTCGAGTCGCGTGCTGGAAAACTGGATGCCGGCGGGGATGACGCTGAGCCCTTGGGCTTCGAACAACGGGACGGCGCGCCGCAGATGCCAGGCATGGGTGACCAGGACGATATGTCGAACGCCGGCACTGCGCAGCAGCCGGGCTGACAGGCGGGCGTTGTCCCAGGTTGTGAGCGCGGCGTCTTCGACCCACTGGGGCGAGATGCCGTACTCGTTTTGCAGGATGTGCTGCATGATGCGGCCCTCGGACAAGGCGCCGCCGCCGGGTTTGCCGCCGGTGACCAGGATGGGCAGGCCGCTGCCACGGTGGAGAAAGGCGGCGTAGCGCAGGCGTTCCAGGCTGAGCCCATTGAGTGTGTCGCTGCCATACTCGGCTGCGTTGAGCCGCCGCCCGCCGCCGAGGACGACAATGGCCTCCGCTGCCTGCAGTTGGCTCGCGGAAATGGGCGTGCTGATTTCCAGGCTTTTTTGCAACAGGCCGCCCACCCAGGGGGTGGACAGGGCATAGAGTGCAGCGGTGGATAGCAGGATCAGCGACATGGCCAGGCGGGGGTGGCGACGATGGACAATAAGCCCGGCGACCAGCAGGATCACCAGCGACAATGGGGGCAGCAAGGCCAGGGCGATCAGGTTGGTGGCAAGCCAGGCGGTCATGGCGGGGATTGTATGCCAGTCCGGCAGGCTGTTTGCAGACAGTGTTTGACTTTGTTCCGGCTCGGCAGTTAAAATGCCCGGCTTTCCGAGAATGTCCTCTGTGCAGAGGTTGGGTCATGAAAACCTTTTCCGCTAAAACGCATGAAGTCAAACGCGACTGGTTCGTGGTTGACGCCGATAACAAAGTGCTGGGTCGCCTGGCGTCCGAGATCGCCCGCCGTCTGCGCGGCAAGCACAAGCCCGAATTCACGCCCCACGTCGACACGGGCGACTACATCGTGGTCGTCAACGCCAGCAAGATGGTCGTGACCGGCAACAAGGGCCTCGACAAGAAATACTATCGCCACTCCGGCTATCCCGGCGGCATCTACGAAACGAACTTCGACAAGATGCAGGAGCGTTTCCCCGGCCGTGCGCTGGAGAAGGCGGTCAAGGGCATGCTGCCCAAAGGCCCGCTCGGCTACGCCATGATCAAGAAAATGAAGATTTACGCGGGCGCGGACCATCCGCACGAAGCCCAACAGCCCCAGCCCCTCGACCTCAACGTTAAGGCCGCATCATGATCGGTAACTACAACTACGGTACGGGACGTCGTAAATCGTCGGTTGCCCGTGTGTTCATCAAGGCCGGTAGCGGCAAGATCGTCGTCAACGACAGGCCGGTGGACGAGTATTTCTCGCGCGAAACCGGCCGCATGATCGTGCGCCAGCCTTTGGCGCTGACCGACAACCTGAGCCGCTTCGACATCATGGTCAACGTCTCGGGCGGCGGCGAATCGGGCCAGGCCGGTGCGGTGCGTCACGGCATTACCCGTGCACTGATCGATCTGGATGCCGAAATGAAGCCTACGCTGAAGGCCGCCGGTCTGGTGACCCGCGATGCACGCGAAGTCGAGCGTAAGAAGGTCGGTTTCCACAAGGCGCGTCGTCGCAAGCAGTTCTCCAAGCGCTAAGCGCGGGTCCGCACAAGAAAGCCGTCCTTTTCAGGGCGGCTTTTTTTATATCCGCACCTTGCGTGTCTTACAATAAAGCGGTTCTTCGCCACATTCATCAAGCTCATTCTTCGTAGGGATTCACATCATGATCAAAGTCGGTATTGTCGGCGGCACAGGCTACACCGGGGTCGAGCTGCTGCGTTTGCTGGCACGCCATCCACGGGTGGAACTGAAGGCCATCACCTCGCGCAAGGAGGCCGGCATGCCTGTGGCGGACATGTTTCCCAACCTGCGCGGACGCGTGAAGCTGGCGTTTTCCACGCCGGAAGAAGCCGGCCTAGAAAACTGCGACGTGGTGTTCTTCGCCACTCCCAACGGGGTGGCGATGCAGCAGACGCGCGCGCTGCTCGACGCCGGCGTCAAGGTGATCGACCTGGCGGCCGACTTCCGTATCAAGGACATCGCGGTGTGGGAGAAGTGGTACAAGATGGAGCACGCCTGTCCCGACCTGGTCGCCGAGGCGGTGTATGGCCTGCCCGAGATCAATCGCGACAAGATCAGGGGCGCGCGGCTGATCGCCAACCCGGGCTGCTATCCGACGGCGGTGCAGCTGGGTTTTCTGCCGCTGCTGGAGGCCGGCGCGGTCGACACCGGCTTCCTGGTGGCGGATGCCAAGTCGGGCGTGTCGGGCGCCGGGCGCAAGCCGGAAACCCACATCCTGTTCGCCGAGGCGGCCGACAACTTCAAGGCCTACGCCGTCGGCGGCCATCGCCACTGGCCGGAAATCAAGCAGGGGCTGGACAGCTTTGCCGGCAAATCGGTGGGGTTTACCTTCGTGCCGCACCTGACGCCGCTGATCCGCGGCATCCATGCCACCCTCTACGCCCGCATTAGCGGCGACGTCGACCTGCAGGCCCTGTACGAGAAGCGCTATGCGGGCGAGGCCTTTGTCGACGTGATGCCGGCCGGCGCGCACCCGGAAACCCGTTCGGTGCGTGGGGCCAACGTCTGCCGCATCGCCGTGCACCGGCCGCAGGGCGGCGACACCGTGGTGGTGCTGTCGGTGATCGACAACCTGGTCAAGGGCGCGGCGGGGCAGGCGGTGCAGAACATGAACATCCTGTTCGATTTGCCTGAAGATACGGCGCTGGGCGATGTAGGCATGCTGCCCTAGCCGCGGAACTCCGCGGCCCCAGCAGGGTCTTTGCTTGACGCAAGCTGGGTGATGCGGATAATCACCTCACACGTTTTCAAGGAGCATCATTATGAATGCAGCAACCGAAATGGAAGTCCCGCTGATCTTCACTGACAGCGCAGCCAGCAAAGTCAAAAACCTGATCGACGAGGAAGGCAACCCCGACCTGAAGCTGCGCGTGTTCGTTTCCGGTGGTGGCTGTTCCGGCTTCCAGTACGGCTTTACCTTCGACGAAGCGCAGAATGCCGACGACACCGTGATGGTGAAAAACGGCGTCACCCTGCTGGTCGATTCGATGAGCTTCCAGTACTTGGTGGGTGCCGAGATCGACTATTCGGAAGGTCTGGAGGGTGCGCAGTTCGTGATCAAGAACCCGAACGCCACCACCACTTGCGGCTGCGGCTCGTCGTTCTCGGCGTAAGCGCTGGCACAGCAACAAATAAAAAAGCGGCCTCGGCCGCTTTTTTATTTTCCGGCACCGCCCTCAGGCCGGGTAAATCGCCCCCAGGACACGCTCTCCCCGCGCGCCGGTGACCGCAGGCAGATTGCCCGGTGCATGATGCAGCGTCTGCCTTGCCAGCCAGGCAAAGGCGAGCGCTTCAACCCAGTCCGGGTCGATGCCCAGCGTAGCGGTGGTTGCCACCCGGATGCCTGGCAGATGGGCGCTGATACGTTGCATCAGCGCCCTGTTATGCGCACCGCCGCCACAGACATAGAGTTCATGCGCGCCCGTGCATTCACGGTTGACTGCGTCGGCGAGGCTCATGGCGGTGAATTCGAGCAGGGTGGCCTGCACGTCGGATGGCGCGAGCGCTTCATCCAGACTGCCTAGGCCGGCGTCCAGCCAGTCCAGATTGAACTGTTCGCGTCCTGCGCTCTTGGGCGGGGGGAGTTGCAGGTAGGCGTGCCCCATCAATGTCGCCAGCAGGCCGGGGTGGACGCTTCCGCTGGCGGCCCAGGCGCCATCACGGTCGTAATGGACGCCGCTGTGGCGCTTGATCCACGCATCCAGCAGCATGTTGCCGGGGCCGGTGTCCCAGCCACGCACGGGACCGTTCACCGGTAAATCGGTGATGTTGGCGATACCGCCGATATTCGCGATGACGCGGTGCGTGTCCGGGTGTCTCAGGACTTGGGCGTGAAAGGCAGGAACCAGCGGCGCCCCCTGGCCTCCCGCCGCAATGTCGCGGCTGCGGAAGTCGGCAACTACCGCGATCCCGGTGAGTTCGGCCAGCAGGGCCGCGTTGCCGATCTGCAGCGTGTAGCCCTCCTCTGGGCGGTGGCGCAGAGTCTGGCCGTGGCAGCCGATTGCTCGCACCCTATCGGCAGTGAAGCCGTCAAGCAGCGACTTGACCGTGTCCGCGTACAGGCGTGCCAGTTCATTGGCGGCGAGGGCGGCGAGGTGGATCTCGTCGGATTGCGGCGTATGCAGCGCCAAGAGCCGCGTGCGCAGCGTATCCGGATAAGGCAGGTAATGGGAGTGAAGGAGCCGGACTTGGCCGGCGGGCCCTATTTCGGCGAGAACTGCATCGACGCCGTCCAGGCTGGTGCCGGACATGAGGCCGACGTAGTGTTCAGCCTCATGCGTCTGCCCTGCACTCAATCGAGTGCGGCAAGATTGGTGCCGCGCAGCAGGCCCAGTTTCTCTGACCAGCTTGCAGTCTGCTGCAGGAAGCGGGCACGCTGTGCGGCAGCCAACGGAGGAGACCCCGGCAGTTTGACGGACAGCGGGTTGTAAGGCTTGCCCGCAATCCGGACTTCGTAATGCAGGTGCGGACCGGTGGCGACGCCAGTGGCGCCGACGTAGGCAATGATGTCCCCCTGGCTGACGGCGCGGCCACGGCGAATACCGGGGGCAAAGGCGCTCAGGTGGCCGTAGTAGGTTTCGTAGCCGTTCTGGTGGCGCAGGATGACGAGATTGCCGTAGCCGCCACGGCGTCCGGCAAACTCCACGGTGGCGTCGCCGGTGGCCTTGACGCGGGTGCCGGTTGGCGCACCGAAGTCGACGCCAGTATGCGCGCGTGCGTAACCCAGCACGGGATGCATGCGGGAACTGCTGAAGTTGGAGGTGACGCGGGAAAACTCGAGAGGCGAACGCAGGAAGCCCTTTTTCAGTGACAGACCTTCGGGCGTGTAATAGCTTTCATGCCCCGATGCGTCGCGATACAGCACAACGCGGTAGGCCTTGCCGGCGTTGACGAACTCCGCCGCCAGCAGGTTTCCGGTGGAAATGGGCTCGCCGTTGCGATAGTTGACCGTGTAGATGACCGAGAACGTGTCACCGCGGCGCAGGTCCTCGCGGAAATCGATGTTGGTTGAGAAGGTTTCAGCCATTTTGTCGGCGATCTTGTCGGGAATGCCCGCGCTGTCGGTTGCGCCGTAGAGCGACGACACAATATGGCCGGAGCGCATGACCACACGTGATTCGACCTGGTCGCTGCTGTCCTGTGCGATGTAGCTGTCGCCCTGATGGAGGACGGTCAAGGTGGGGCCGTCACGACGTTCAAACCGGATGCTCAGCAACTGGCCATCCGGCGTGGTAGTTGCCTGAATATGTTTGCCGGCCCGTATGTTGGTCGCCAGTTGGCGGACTGCATCGGTGGCCAGCAGGCGCTGGATTTCAAGTTCGTCGATTTTTAACCGGCCCAGCGCGCTGGCGATCGTATCGCCCGACTGGATCACGGTTTCCCGTTCAAACGTACCGCTGTTGGCCGCGCCGGCCAAAGTGGGAAGGGCGATCGCTTCGGTGATCGTTTCGGGAGTGATATCAGTGGTGGTGGTGTCGGGTGCCAGGCCAAAGGCGGCAACAACGCCAAAAAGCGGCAAGCTGGAGAGAGCAACCAAGGTGCGCAGGCTGAAGCGGCGTTCCGCTCCCGTCATGCGATAGGTTAAGATTCTCAGTTTGGTGAGCGGCATGGACCGTTTCCCTTCCGTAATCGATCCGGGAGTCTACCACAAATGACCCCGATGGTATTTGTTCAATCCAAACAGTGGCTTGCGTGCGCAGCGCCCTGTGTTGAACGCAATGGTATTCGTGTTTTACGGTCAGGCCCGGACAAACTTGACCTGTACTGGAAAGGTATTTGATGCAGGATGCGTTGCAGGAAATCAAGCGTGGGGCCGACGAACTGCTGGTTGAGGCGGAACTGGTCGACAAGCTGAAAACGGGCCGGCCGTTGCGGATCAAGGCGGGATTCGACCCCACGGCGCCGGATTTGCATCTGGGGCACACGGTGTTGCTGAACAAATTGCGCCAGTTTCAGGTGCTGGGGCACAAAATCATTTTCCTGATAGGAGATTTCACCGGCATGATCGGCGACCCTACGGGCAAAAACACTACGCGCCCACCCCTGACTCGTGAGGCGGTCGCCGAAAACGCCAAGACCTATCAGGAGCAGGTGTTCAAGATCCTCGACCCGGCCTTGACCGAGGTGCGTTTCAATTCGGAGTGGATGGAAAAGCTGGGCTCGGTCGGCATGATCCGATTGGCGGCGACCCATACGGTGGCGCGCATGTTGGAGCGGGATGATTTCCACAAGCGTTACACCAGCCAGCAGCCGATCGCCATCCATGAATTTCTGTACCCGCTGATCCAGGGATACGACTCAGTCGAACTGAAGGCGGACGTCGAACTGGGAGGGACCGACCAGAAATTCAACCTGCTGATGGGACGCGAGTTGCAGAAGCATCACGGGCAAGCCCCGCAATGCATCCTGACCATGCCGCTGCTCGAGGGGACGGATGGCATCAACAAGATGTCGAAGTCGCTCGGCAACTACATTGGGATCAACGAGCCCCCGCAGGAGATCTTCGGCAAACTGATGTCGATTTCCGACGATCTGATGTGGCGCTATATCCAGTTGCTGTCATTCGAACCGCTCGTGACGATTGACACTTGGAAGCGGCAGGTGGCCGATGGCGCCAATCCGCGTGACATCAAAGTGCGGTTTGCACAGGAAATCGTGGCGCGCTTTCATAACCCGGCGGCGGCGGCCCAGGCGCTGGCCGAATTCGAGGCGCGCTTCCAAAAGGGCGCGCTGCCTGACGAGATGCCGGAAATCAGTCTGCCTGGGATCGATGGGGTTTTGCCAGTGCCGCAACTGTTGAAGCAGGCCGGGCTGGTGCCGAGCACCTCGGACGCCATCCGTCAGATTGCAGGCGGCGGGGTGCGGCTGGACGGCGAACGCGTGGCAGATAAAGGCGCGGCGGTGCCGGTGGGGGCAACGGTTGTGGCCCAGGTCGGCAAGCGAAAATTCGCTCGCGTCACAATTATTTAAAATTAATTTTGCTGAAACTGTTGACGGATGGTTTTAGCTCTGTAGAATGCGCACCTTCTCGAAACGCAGCGCGACACGCAAACCGCGAAGAGCAAAGCTAATCGATTGATCTTTAACAATTTACAGCCGATAGGTGTGGGTGTTGTTGCGGTAGTTGGGCTGACTTCGGTTGGTCTGACAACTAGCATAAATGCTCACACTTTGATGAAGTAATTCATTTGAGTTGAGCGAAGTATTTGAAGTAATTGCAGAGATTGAACTGAAGAGTTTGATCCTGGCTCAGATTGAACGCTGGCGGAATGCTTTACACATGCAAGTCGAACGGCAGCACGGGAGCTTGCTCCTGGTGGC
>NZ_MEGP01000038.1:0-15842 GCF_001725555.1 Thiobacillus sp. SCN 63-57
GTTCATCCGCATGACGAAGGCGTCGGATCCATAGACGCCGATCCGGTTGCCGGTATTACTGGCGTTCGAATGGGCGATCGTAACCGTCGTGCCAGCGTTCGCTACGTTGGTTGCCTTGACCACATCGGCGTTCACGCAATTGGTGATCACCAGCACGTCGCCTGCCTGGAAGCCATCCGGATTGCCATTGATCTGCACATTGGCATTCTGGGGCGCCAGATTGCCTGTCAGGTTGACGCCGTTGCTGAATGCGCCCATGACCGACAAGACATCTGTGTTCGCTACCCGTGTAATCGCGGTAGGATTGACCCAACCCACGCCACCGTCGTAGCCGATCAGGGCATTGCCTGGGGTCATCGGTGGAACGGGCGCATTGGCGATGGTGTTCACACGTACCGAGGCCATGTTTCCGCATCCGACATACCCGGCCATGCGGATGTCACGGCTCATCGTATCCAGGGCATAACGCGCGTTTTCCTGCATGCGCGACAAGTTGTCGGTGGCGCGGAATGCGCCTCGGCTGCCGATAAAAATGTAGCCGATCCCGCCAAGCAGAACCAGGCCCAGGGTCATGGCAATCATTAACTCGACCAGGCCGAATCCCGACTGCGCACGCGGCGATATCCAGATCGGTCTCATAATTGCGTTTCCACCTTGAAGGTTTTGATCGCCTGGTTTGCCACGTTCCCGCTATCAACGAGGCCACGGCTGTCGTCCCACTGAATCAAGACGGTTGCCACCTTCGTATTCACATTAACCGCGATCGAACCGTTGCCCGCGGGAAGCGCGCAGGCAAGCTGGTTTTTCCACGCCGCGATGTCCTGCACCGGGACCGTTCCGATAGGTACGGCTGCCGAGCAGTTGGCCGCCGCCCCCATCGGGGTGGCATAGCCACCGGTCACCGCGCTTGTGCGGTTGGCGCGCATCCTGTCGACGATGTCGTAGGCCAACCAGGTGGCCTGGGTACGGTGGCTGGCGCTCAGATTGTTGCGCATGCTGGAAGTCGTCAACCCGGCCAGGCCGAGCAGGCCTATGGCCAGCACCAGCATGGCAACCAATATTTCAAGCAGGGTGAATCCCGTCTGTTTCATGGGCGTCCTCATGGGCAGGCGACGGGTGAAACCCGCGTGCGTCCGGTTCGTTCGATCTGGATGGCCCGCCCTTTTACTCCAGTTGGAGCAGGAGCGGGCGGACAGAGTGTGAGCGTGGTGGACGCAGCGGTGGCCGCAGTGGGTATGGTCGTGCGGCCATCCGAGGTGAAGGTAATCGTGTTGGTCACATCCGCGCCGGGCGTCAACGTGCTGGAGCCGCCCAATGCCTGTTGTACTCGGATCGGGTTGCCGGCTGCGTCCGCGACGATCCATCCTTGCGTCCAACTGACGGCACCGGGACATACGGTGCCGCTACATACCATCACGTTCGCTGCGCGCTTGACCGCCTCGCTGCGGGCCATATTGAGTGCGGTGATCAGGTCGTTCGCCTGCGACGCCATACGGTTGTTCATCACAAATAGCTGAAAATTCGGGATCGCAATGCCCAGCAGAATGCCCGCCACCGCCAGTGTGACCACCAGTTCGATCAGAGTAAACCCGCGCTTTTTGGCGTCAATCATGGTCTGTTCAAGTTCTCGTTTCACGCTGCCACCTTAAAAAGCGGGGGCAGCGATGTCCAGTTCGGCAAGACGAATGGCGGGATTGGGTTTACGAACGGCCAAGCCCACCGGCACTGTGTTTCAGAAATCCACAATGCTTAACGTCAGGAACCAGGCTAACTTAAATACCAACGGAATCAGCAGCTGCCGGATTCGAGCCGCGGACGGCCGGCGTTGTTGATGACGATGTCGCGGCGCGACCCGGACACGCAGATTTCGAACGTACCATTGCCCAGGCCGGCCACCCCCCGGCTTCGCCCGTCGGGCAGGTAGCTGATGAAGCGGCTGATATGGCTGTTGGCGGTGATGGTCACGTCCGCGTGGGCAGGCAGTTCCACCCGTAGCAGGGCATCGCTGGCGTCGATCACGCCGGGGGTCCCGTCGTCGACAAACACAAGCCAGCCCTCGTGCCAGTTGGCCGTGGCATCGCAAGCCGATGGGACTGCCCCCACATCGCCTGTCTTGCACACAGTTACGCGCATGCCCCGCTTGACCGCTTCGGACCGCGCCAGCTGCAAGGCCGTCACCAGATCGTTGGTCACGGCCGCCAGCCTGCTGGTGTTCATCAGAAACCCATAGCCTGGAACCGCAATCGCCAATAAAATCGACCCTACCGCCAGCACAATCAGCAGTTCCACCAGTGTGAAGCCACGCCATCCCATTTCCCCCTCCCTCGCTTTTTTATATGGGAATGTCAGCTTGCCACGCTGTAGGCGGCGCATCTATACAACTTTAGTCGTAGGTCCAGACCATGCATGAATCAGGCAATGCAGGGCCGGGAACGTCCGTCATCGTCCTGGGCGCGGGGGTATCCGGCCTCAGTGCGGCACTGGCTTTATTAAAGCGCGGCCATGGCGTCACGCTGCTGGAACGCGGTGACGTGGGGGCCGAGTCGTCATGGGCGGGCGGCGGGATTCTGTCGCCGCTGCTGCCGTGGGATTACGCCGAAGCGCTCTCCACACTGGCGCTGCGTTCGATGGCCGGCTATGCGGACTGGGTGGCGGACATCGAGGCATGCGGTGGACGCAGTGCCGAATACTGGCGCTGTGGGATGCAGGTGTCGGGCGAGACCCGGATCAACGAGGCACTTGCCTGGTGCGAAGCGCACGATCTGTCGGCGCAACGCCAGCTCACACAGACAGGCGAAAGCCTCTGGCTGCCTGATATCGCCCAGGTACGCAATCCACGCCTGGTCGCGGCCTTGCGCGAAGCCGTGATACGGCTGGGTGGGGTCATCCATGTACACAGCGCGGTGGAAACGGTCACGGTCCGTGCAAGGCATATGGTGGCAGTCCACACAGCACAGGACACCTACACAGCAGATCGATTCGTCCTGGCTACCGGGGCGTGGTCTGGCATCGCGCTACCCCATCTAGCGGGTGTCCCAAATATCCGTCCGATCCGCGGCCAAATGCTGTTGTTCAAACAGGAACCTGGCATGCTCGATACGATCCTGTACCGCAAGGGCCTGTATCTGATTCCACGCCGCGACGGCCATGTGCTGGTTGGAAGCACGCTGGAAGACGCCGGATTCGACAAGACCACCGATGCCTCCACACGCCAGCGCCTGCACGTTGAGGCAGCCGAATTACTCCCTTCCCTGGAAGGGCTTCAACCCATCAGGCATTGGGCCGGTCTACGTCCCGGTTCACCCGACAATCTTCCGGTCATCGACTGCCATCCCGATTTCGACAATGTCTTCGTCAACGTAGGACATTACCGCTATGGCGTCACATTGGCGCCTGCGTCGGCAGAGCTCTTGACCGACCTGATGGAGGACACCACGCCAGCCGTCGACCCCACCCCCTATCGTTGGGAAGCTACACGCGAACGCAGGTGGACCGACGCGCTCTAGTACGGTGTTCCCATGCGTAAGCACTCGGCGCGCCCTGACAAGATAGTTTACACTTTGCGCCACTTGAACCACGCTGCGTTCGTCATGCAATGAAAAAAACAACCGGTGCGTGCAACCCCATCTCGACGAAAGCAGGCAGGAATGACAAGGTTGTCCATTGACTGAGACAACCGGCAAGCGCCCAGCCCTGACAGTCTGGATCGTCAGCGACGGCAAACCGGGGCATGTCAATCAATCTCTGGGACTGGCCGAGGCACTGACGCGCGCCACGACGACCGAAACCCATCGGCTTCCCGCCTTGCCGGCCTGGCGCGCTTGGCTGGCGTTGCTGCTGAAGCACGCGCCAGGCAAGTCTCTCCCCTCCCCTGATCTGATCGTGGGCGCAGGTCACGCCACACACCTGACACTACTGGCGGCACGACGGGCGCGTGGGGGACGGGCCATCGTCCTGATGAAACCAAGCCTGCCACGCACCTGGTTCGACCTCTGCATAGTGCCCCAACACGACGGCATCGCAGCCGATACACGGACGCTCGTGACGGAAGGCGCGCTGAATCGCATTCATGCTTCAGCCAACCGCGACGTACACCATGGATTGCTTCTGATCGGTGGCCTCTCACCGCATTTCGAGTGGGACGATGACGCCATCCAGCTCCAGATCAAGAGCATCCTCGCACGTACACCCGACACGCACTGGACGCTCACCTCCTCGCGCCGCACGCCGCCCGAATTTCTGGCGGAACTGCCATCCACCCCCAACCTGACCGTGGTTCCGCATACCGCGACGCCGCCCGACTGGCTGCCGACACAGTTTGCACAATGCGGAATCGTGTGGGTCACGCCCGACAGTGCCTCGATGGTGTTCGAAGCCCTGTCGGCAGGTGCCGATGTCGGCGTGTTCGACCTGCCGGTCAACCCGAAAAGCCGCGTCGGCCAGGCGATCGCACGACTTGCCGACTCACAACGCATTACCCGCTTCGTGCGCTGGTGCGCGAGCGGCACGCTCCACCCCAACCTCCACCCATTGGCCGAAGCCGACCGATGTGCCGA
Source organism: Thiobacillus sp. SCN 63-57 (assembly GCF_001725555.1). Lineage (NCBI taxonomy): Bacteria > Pseudomonadati > Pseudomonadota > Betaproteobacteria > Nitrosomonadales > Thiobacillaceae > Thiobacillus > Thiobacillus sp. SCN 63-57. The sequence continues at coordinate 4,557 of NZ_MEGP01000038.1, forward strand.
ATGGATTCTTGAATGGCTGAAGAAAAAAAACTAACCGTCCTGCAATTGCTCCCTGCCCTGCAATCCGGTGGCGTCGAACGCGGCACACTCGAAGTAGCGCAGGCCTTGACGAAGCAAGGCCATCGGGCCCTGGTGATATCGGCAGGCGGACGATTAGTTGCCCCCCTGACGAAAACCGGTGCCGAACATTTCACCTGGCCGATCGGCAAGAAATCGCTCAAGACGCTGCTGCTCGTCGGCAAACTGCGGAAATTCCTGGCGGAAGAAAAAGTGGACATCGTCCACGCACGCTCGCGCGTGCCCGCCTGGATCGCCTGGCTGGCCTGGCGCGGCATGAATCCGTCGACGCGACCGCGTTTCGTCACCACGGTGCATGGCCCCTATTCGGTGAGTGCCTACAGCGCGGTCATGACCAAGGGCGAACGGGTCATCGCCATTTCAAAAATGATCATCAACTACATCGTCAGGAATTACCCGAAGGTGCCGCAGGAGAACGTACGCCTGATCTATCGGGGCGTCGACCCCAAACAATTCCCGTCTGGCTACACGCCCCCTGACGACTGGCTGCGCCAATGGCAGCAGGAACATCCCGGCCTGGCAGGCAAGAAAATCCTGTTGCTGCCCGCCCGCCTGACCCGCTGGAAAGGCCAGACCGACTTTATCGACATGCTGGAACAGGTCATCAAGACTCGGCCCGATGTCCACGGCCTGATCGTGGGTGAAACCCACCCAAGAAAGCAGGCATTCATGGCCGAATTGGAAGCGCGCAGCAAACGTCTTGGCATGTGTCAGCATCTGAGTTTCATCAGCCATCGCGCAGACCTTCGGGAAATCATGGCCATCAGCGATATTGTGTATTCGCTCTCGCGCGAACCCGAAGCATTTGGCCGCGTCAGCCTGGAAGCGCTCAGCCTCGGCAAGCCGCTGATTGCCTATGACCATGGAGGTGTGAAAGAACAGCTGGCGGCCATCCTGCCCGAAGGTGCGATTTCCGTCGGCGACATTGGGCAGGCCGCCCGGAAGACCCTGCGGTGGCTGGATGCCCCGCCGCATGTACCCGAACAGAATCCTTTCACATTGGAACGCATGCTGACAGCCACGCTGGACGTCTATACCGAACTCGCCCGCGCGCCGCGCAGCAAATAAAAAAGGTGGTATCGATGCAGGTCCGCGGCGGTCAGGATTTTCCACTGATTGCTCCGGGCAGATGGCGCAGCCGCCCCCGGAGCTTGCCATACACGTCCCGAACCAGGGTGGCAGGATTGGACATGCGCATGGCGCGGCGCGACAGAATTGCCGCCCCCGTTTCCGGTTTGGCACCGTCACGATGCAGACGTGCAATTTCACGTGCGGCCACGGCAAACAGGTTGTATTCGAACATGACACGCCGCTTGGCCTCGACGATCGCCGGCAGGCGCTTGTCGAATTCACGGTCCGCGATCGCCTTGCGGATCACCGCGGCGGCCCCGGCCGCATCATGGAGGTCGATGCGGATGAAACTTTCTTCCGGGAAATACGCCTCCAGATTGGGGCAGCCACAGTAGAAAGGCAGCGTCAGACCCAGGAAGGGATCGGCAATCTTTTCCGTCCAATGGTGCTCGCCGATATAGTTTTCGATCGCGACGTGGTAACGATAGGCGCGCAGACAGTCGGCCTTGTCGTCGAGCGGCCGCTTGCTATGTCGGCCGAACGTATCGAGTTCGGGCATCAACTCCACCAGCTCGCGCATGAAGCGCGCACGGTGATAGTGCAAGGTATGCCGCATCGCCTTGGGTGAATACACCATCGAGACATTGCGGGATTTGTCTTGCGGCGATTCGTCCAGGATGTCGTCGAACGGCACGGTCCGGTGCCGTCCCACCCCGTAGAACCAATGCAACGCAGACTGCGAATAAATCCGGTTGGGGTGCCGCAACGCCCACTCAGGCTGGCTGGTCAGCACCGCACCGAACTGTCGCGCGTAATCATTGCCATAAATCTTGACGGACGAAGGTTCCATGGTCACCAGCAGCGTATGCTCACGCGGGCAGGCCAGTGGCTCTCGGCTGACTTTCTTTGCCTCCCCGGGTCTCGCGGGCACGTCGTCGTAGACCAGCAACCAGTCGTAATCCCGTGCCTCACGCTCGAAGATGAATTCGCATTCACCCCATACGGGCTCATTGTGGGGAAATTGATGGAGCCAGGTCGACGTGGGCGTGGAACTGATCACTTTGACACGTAGCCGTGACTTGGTCATGGTCGGCCTCAGAAACTGCGCAAACTGCCGGGGAGGTCCTGCCCGGCCCTCAGGTCGCCGGCGATGAGGTTCGGCAATTGCGCCGCCAACCATTCCGGCGTGATCGCTTTCATGCAGGCATGGGTGTCCGGATTGCTGCAGGTTTTGGCATAGCAACTGATGCACGGCAGCACGGCCTGGATCGCAACAACCCGCGGCCCGATCGGCTTGACCCGACGCGGGTCGGTCGGGCCGCACAGGACAAGCAAGGGCCTGTCGGCTATCGAGGCGAAATGTGCGGTGCCGGTGTCATTGCCGACGATTGCGGCAGCGCCTGCGCACAGCGGCGCAATATCCAGCAACTGGAGCCGGCCATTCAGATTGACCACCCATTCCCCGAGGGTCGCGATTTCAGCGCAGACATCCACCTCGTCCGGCCCGCCGATCAGGACGATCTTTTCCATACCCTGCTGGTGCAGCCGTTGCGCCAGTTCGGCAAAACGCTGCGTGCCCCAACGTTTCAGCGGATGTGCGGCAGCCGCCCCGGGCAGCAGCACGACGTAATCATTCTCGCCGAGGCCATGTTCACGCCGCAATTGTTCTATGAACGGTGCGCGGTCCGGTGCGGGATACAGCACCGGATGCAAGGTTCGCGTGGGGATGCCGATCGCTTGCAATACCGACTGCATCATCGGGAACGCATGGGACCGAGGGTCGCGCAGCACCGGCTGATGCGTATAGGGAAGGCCACCGCGGTTGCCGACGCGGATGCGTGGCGCGCTGCCGATAAGCCAGAGCAGCGTGAGCAGGAAACGTGAATGATCCGAGCGTTGCAGGTCGACGACCAGATCGTAATGCCCTGCGCGTACTTTCTTCAGCCACGCGAGGCTGTTGGTCCAACGCTGGTTTTTACTACGCACGTCGATCGCCCACACCTCGGAAAAACGCGGGTCGTGCGCAAACAGGCCGGCGCAGTTGGGCTGCGTGTTGAGATGGATCTCAGCGTGCGGCAAGGCGCGTGCAATGTCTTCCATGAGCGCGCTGGCGGTCACCACATCGCCCAGCGCACTCCACTTGATGACCAGGACACGTCGGATCCTGTCGTGTTGCACTGCATTCATGCCGGGGACAATTGGGGTTGATATTCCGGCACCCAGGTCTTCAACTGGCGTTTGACCGTGGCTTCATCGTGAGGCCCCGGGTAGGCAAGCCAGGCCAGGCATTCGGCATACCAGTCAGCATCTGCGGTACGTGCCTTGGCCACCCGTAGTTTGGGGTGCGGCGTCGGCAGGGTGGATTCGTCATCGGCAAGCAACTCCTCGTAGAGCTTTTCGCCGGGGCGGAGCCCGGTGTATTCGATACGGATACGCTCCTCGTCCGCACCCGACAGCCGAATCATGAGTCGGGCCAATTCGGCAATCCTGACCGGTTCGCCCATGTCGAGCACGAAAATCTCACCGCCCTCACCCATCAAGCCCGCCTGCAACACAAGCTGCGCCGCCTCGGGAATCGACATGAAATAGCGCATGATGTCGGGATGGGTCACCGTCACCGGCCCGCCCACCTCGATCTGTTTCTGGAATTTTGGAATCACGCTGCCGGACGAGCCGAGCACGTTGCCGAAGCGCACCGACACGAAGCGCGTACCGCCCGGCTGCTGCATCGCCTGGCAGGCCATCTCGGCAAGTCGCTTGGTCGCTCCCATCACATTGGTCGGGTTGACCGCCTTGTCGGTGGAAATCATCACGAACTTGCCGACCCCCTGCGCCTGCGCTGCCGCTGCGACCACCTGCGTGCCGAGCACGTTGTTGCGCACGGCTTCCCAGGCATTGTCATTCTCCATCAACGGTACGTGCTTGTAGGCCGCGGCATGGAACACCACGGCCGGCCGATGCTCGGCCATCACCTGGCTCACCCAGACTGCATTCTTCACGTCGCCGATCACCGGCACAATTTTCAGTTGGGAAAAATGCTGCGGCAACTCCTGCTCCATCGCATACAGCGCCAGTTCGGACTGCTCGAACAGCACCAGTTTTGCCGGTGCAAAACGTGCAATCTGGCGGCACAGTTCCGAACCGATCGAGCCGCCGGCACCGGTCACCATCACCACCTGGCCGGTCAGCAACTGGTGCAGGCCACTGTCGTCGAGCTGCACCGGATCGCGCCCCAGCAGGTCGTCAAGCTCGACACGACGCAGGCTGGACACCGACACCCGGCCCGCCACCAGATCCTCGAGCGACGGGATGGTCATCACATTCAACCCGGCTTCGGTGCAGAGTTGGGTGATGCGCTTGCGCACGGCGTGCGCGGCCGACGGCAACGCCAGCACGATGTCGTCCACCTCCATTTTCTTCGCGCAGGCCACGACATCGTCCAACGCGCCCAGAACAGGAAGGCCCTGCACCAGCCGCCCCCGTTTGTCGCGATTGTCATCCAGCAGACCGACCACGTGAAAACCCGCCGGATTCCGCGCCAGTTCGCGCAGCAGAAAATCCGCCGCCGAACCTGCGCCGGCCACCAATACCGGCTTGCTGTCCGGGCGCAACACGCTGGCAAGCCGGTGCTCCTTCCACGCCCGATAGGCCAGGCGGCTGCCTCCCATCACGATCACCAACAGCAACGGATCGAGAATCAGCACCGAACGCGGGACCACCGCGTGGACACGGAACAGGATCAGCGTCACGGGAACCAGCAGCGCAGCCAGACCCACCGCCAGCACGATGCGCTTGAGATCGGGCAGGCTGGCGAAACGCCAGATACCGCGATACAGGCCGAAACGCCAGAATACAACGGCCTGCAATGGGATCACCCAAGCCAGCGTGGACAGGGCCGCCGCCTGGAACTCGGGCGGCATCGCCAGATTGAAGCGCAGCCAGTAGGCACCCATCCAGGCGAAAGCCGCCACCAGGATGTCGTGCAGGATGATGATGGCGGTGCGGGGATTAAAGTTCATTACGGGATCGATGCCAGCGCCAGTCGATAGCGCGAAAAATCAGCAGATAGGTTGTCGCCGACAGTATAAGCACCCACACGGCGCTCAGCGGCAGAATCAGCAACACGAATGCCAGCGCGGCAACCACCAGCATCAGGGCATAGGCTGCCAGGGCGAGCTGGCGGTGCGACGCCCCCAGCAATACCACGCGCTGATAATAATGCGAACGATGCGCCTGCCAGATCTTTTCACCCCGTAGTCCCCGCCGTGCGAGCGTCACGCTGGCATCGACGATGAAGGGCGAAAACACCAGCAGCGGAAACAACCAGGGCCATACGTTTTGTCGCGCCCCAAAGATGCCGAGCGCGGCCGCCATGAATCCCAGCGGGATCGATCCGGCATCGCCCATGAACACCCGCGCAGGCGGAAAGTTGAAGCGCAGGAACGCCAGCGCCGCCGCCGCAATCGCCGCGCAGAATACGGCCAGTCCATGAGCGTCACCCATCCACGCGGCCAGCGCCAGCGCACCGAAGCCGATGACGGCCATGCCGCCTGCCAGGCCGTCCGAGCCATCCATAAAATTGTAGAGATTGGTCATCCATACCGTCGCCAGCGTGCCCACCAGCAGGGCCCAGCCGGTGAGCCCCAGTGCCAGCAGGCAACCTGCCGCCGCGAGGAAATGTGCCAGGAAACGCACCCTCACCGGCAACCCTCGCAGATCATCGAGCAACGACACGGCGGCCAGCGCGAACGCCCCCAAGCCAATCGGCAGCAAGGCGCCGTCGCCGCCCCATAGGCTCGCGACCCCCACCCCGGTCATGATGCCCAGTCCGCCAACGCGCGGCGTCGGCGTGGCGTGTAGCGAACGGGCGTTGGGGTGGTCCATCGGCAGACGTTCCCCACGCCTTAGCAGCCAGGCAAGTGTCAGCCAGCAGACTACGAATGCAGCCAGGACGGCGAACGCATTCATTTTGCACCAGCCACCGTTGCGGCCAAGCCGGCGTCCATGGAATAAGGCGGCGTCCAGCCCAGGCGCGAACGGATCGCCGAACCGTCGACATGAAGCGACCCCGTTAGGCGCGCCACCGCCGCCCGTTTGCCCAGCAAGGCTCCCATGAACGCCAGCACACCAACCGGCACCGCCAGCAGTCGCGCCGGGCGTCCCATGGCACGCGCCACCGCACGGATCAGTTCCGGCGTCGAAACCGCCTGGCCATCGTCCAGTAGAAAAGTCTGTCCCGCGGCGGCCGGGTGTTCAACACACAGCCGGATCGCATCGACGAAATTGCCCAGATATAGCAGGCTGCGCCGATTACGAATCGCGCCCAGCGGCAACGGCCATCCCCTTTGTATCGTTTTCATCAAACGCAAAAAATTTGCTTTTACCCCGGGTCCGTACACCAGCGGCGGACGTAGGATGACGACTTCCAGTCCGGTTTCCCGAGCAATTCGCTGCAAGCCCTGTTCGGCTTCCCATTTTGAAATCGCATACGCATCCGCGGGTGCCGGCACATCAGTTTCGCGATAGGCTGCGTCCCGCCCCTCGCCATTGACCTTGACGGTGCTGATGAAAACGAAACGTTTTACACCGGCTTGAGATGCCTGACGGGCAAGATTGAGCGTGGCCTCGGTGTTGGTTGCCCGGTAAAGAGCCGGTGGATACTCTGTTGAGTCATTCATGACGTGGACTCGGGCGGCAAGATGCACCACCGCATCGCAACCAGTCAGAGCGGACCGCCAATCCGTCGACGCATCCAGATGGCCAACCACAATCTCGTTCGATATACCCGATTTAGCCCGTACGGCTGGCACAACCTTATAAGCGGAGGCCCCCAGAAAATCACGCAATGCCGTACCCACAAAACCGGTAGCGCCAGTTACCAGCACCTTCATGCGCAGACCTCACGGTAAACTGCCAGCGTTTGCGCAATGATGGCCTCCTGCGCAAATTCTGATTCAGCTCGCAATCTAGACTGCTCGCCCATTCGACGGCGCAGTAGGGGGTCACCAATCAGCTTTCCCAATGCGGCTGCCAGTGCTGTCACGTCACGCACTGGAACCAGCAGACCATTCACCCCATCTCGCACGACTTCGCGGCAACCTGGCGCATCGGTCGTCACGATCGGCAATCCGCATGCGGCGGCTTCCAGCAAGGACTTGGGCAATCCCTCACCATAAGCTGACGGCAGACAAGCGATGTGTGCAGCCTGTAGTATGGCTGGCATGTCTTCCCGTCTACCCCACCACTCCACGCCATTCTGCCCGTGCCAACTACGCAAACTCGACTCGGGTACCGAGGCAGGATTAGCGGGATCGGGATTGCCTACCAGCACAAAGCGCGCGTTGACACCCGCACCGGTCAATCGACGTGCGGCCTCGACAAACTCACCCACGCCCTTGTCCCACAACATGCGTGAAACCAGCACGATACAAACCGGCTCGGGGGGCGGCCTCACAGGGTGAAAAACTTGTACATTTACGCCCGCGCCGCGAATGAGCCGCAAGCTTGCGGCAGGTACGCCCGAGCGTTCGAGCAGAGACCTGTCTTCGGGATTTTGCACAATGGTCAAGCAATATGGCCTGTTAAGCAGGCGCGCCAGCATCCAACGCAATACTGGCCGGACCAGGCGCACGATGCCGCTGGACGTGGTGAATAACCATCCTAGTCCTGCCACCGCATTCACCTGCGCGGGCACGCGCGCCAGCCACACCGCCAATGTGCCAAACATCACCGGCTTCAATGCCACGTGGTGAACTAGGTCGGGTTGCTCGCGACGATACAATCGCCACAGTGCTGTCACCTCGCGCAACGGGTTACCACTACGCCGCGACTGGCTGAAAGGAATCAGCCGAATTCCCGCACTGCGAATGACATCCGCTTGCCGTCCCTCGCGGGTAGCCACCGCCACGTCGAACCCTGCTGCCTGCGCTGCCACTGCGAGTGGCAGCCGGTGAGAAACGAAATACCAGTCCTCAGTGACGAGATACAACAGTTTGAGTTTCCGGTTCAACGAGAATTTCTCCGGTATTTTGTATCCCATTTCCGACGCCACATTCCCCAACCGATCATTCCCAATCCAATCAGCATTTGCCAATAGCCGTAGCGCATGCGATAGAGCGTTCCCACATTGCTTACAATCAAGGCCAAGACGATTAAAGGTACAACTGCCTGAATCAATAGCACTGTTGTCGTGCCATGGGGGCCGCGCCGGATGAATAGCAGCAACACGCCTGGCAGTGCAAGATATGCGAACACCGTTTCGATCCCGGCAAGTAGACGCATACGCTCTGCGCCTGGTGAGACACCGGTTTCACTCCACATATTCGGGAAGGGGGAAAACAAACCGATTGCCAAAGCGCGTGGTATGTACTTGACTACATCAGCAGCCGAATGGAACTGCACTTCTGTATCGATATTGCTGCCGGCGTTCGGATAACCTTCTGTAAAGCCACGGCGGCTTCCACCAAGTTTCGAAAGAGCAATATCTGCAGAAGCGGGGATCAGGTCGGTGCGAGACCAAACAAGATTTGCCCTCCTTTCCGAAATTTTTGTTCCCTGATTTCCCGTAGGTAGCCAAACACAAGTTACAAGCAAAGTGATCGATGCAGCTATCCCGATCCACCATTGCAGGGAATGCCTGGGACCAACCCCACGAGTAAATACTGCCCGTACTGCAATAACTGACACAGTAAGGACTGAGGCAGCCAATACAACCTCCACCAGATAAGGACGGACCAGCCAAATCAGCAACTCCCCACTCAATGCCAGCATGACCTGAAGCGCCACGTCTTTCCAACCCGGCGCGGTGTGAGCCGCAAATCGCGCCCATACCAACGCAATTAGTGAAAATCCGGCAATGGACCATACATCTTTATGGATTTGTCCAAAAATCATCACAGCGCTAGGAAAAAACACGTATGGCACCGTCGCAGCAAAGGCCAATTGACGTGGAGCAACGAGTGTAAACATCAGATAAAAGCATGTTGCACAAATCGCAAACAGGCCTGCGTTCAGCGGCATCAGCACCCATGGTTCACTCATTCCGATTAATGCATAGGCTGCAGCCGCGATACCAATCGGTGCGTTTCCATGCGGCCGTAGCTGCCAGACTGCCCAGCCTTCCTGACGAATACGCTCAGCCAATTGAACGGCTTCCCGATGAAACCATATCCAATCCCCCCCCTTGAGCAAGCCGTGGCCGGCGTCCAGTGCAGGCATCCAAAAGGGCAATATCACCAACTGGATCAGCAGTCCGACTGATAAAGAGTAGAAAAACACCAGAGCGAAGACGCCCCGGGCAGAAAACAAGGCGCCGAACCTGAAATTCCTCATTGCGTTTCCAGCCATACCTGAAACATCAGCACATCCCATAGGTAATATGACCAGTTGCGGCCACCTGACTGATGCTCAGCCCATTTACGTTGAATTGGCGCGGGGTCAAAGAAACCCTCACTCGTAAGCCGCCCTGGCTCAATGAGCGCTGCCGCCCAGTCGTTGAGTGGGCCGCGAAGCCAGTGGTCGATGGGCACACCGAAGCCCATTTTCGGGCGCTCCATCAGCGATTGGGGCACATGGCGATAGAGCACCTGGCGCAAGAGCCACTTGCCCTGGCCGTGGCGGATTTTCATGGCCAGCGGCAAGGTCCAGGCAAATTCAACCACCCGGTAATCAAGCAGCGGCACCCGGGTCTCCAGGCTCACAGCCATCGCCGCCCGATCCACCTTGGTGAGAATGTCATCAGGCAGATAGGTCACCGTATCGAGATACATCATGCGGTGCTCGAAATCAGGCAAATCCGCCTGGCAAGCGACATTGGTAAGCAGTGTTGACGGTTCGTGGCTGCCTGGCACCAGTTGAGCAGGATTTTTCCAGTGCGACACCAGCCCCAGATAAATCTCCTCGGGCGAGCGCACCGCCAGAATTTCGGCCGCCTTATGCAGTTTGTCACCCGGCGTAGCGTAACGCAGCCGGGCTGGGAGCCACCTCTCCAGTTTCCGGAAAGCGGTATTCCACGAAGCTGGCGGCAACGTGGTCAACACCCCCGCCAGCGCCGCGCGCAACGGACGCGGCATCCAGCCCAACTTGCGCCACAAACTGCGTGCCCAGAAATAACGGTTATAACCACCGAACAGTTCGTCGCCGCCATCACCCGATAGGCTCACCGTCACATGGCTGCGAGCCAAACGCGAAACCAGACAGGTGGGGATCTGTGACGAATCGGCGAAAGGTTCGTCGTAAATAGCTGACAGGCTCGGGATTATGTCCATCGCGTCCTGCGGGGTGACATAGAGTTCGGTGTGCTCGGTTCCCAGGTGTCGAGCCACCGTGTGGGCATGTTCAGCCTCGTTGTAACCTGTCTCGTTAAACCCGATGGTGAAGGTTTTCACCGGACGGGTGCTTTGCGCCTGCATCAGTGCCACGATAGTAGTAGAGTCAATGCCGCCAGAGAGAAAAGCACCCAGCGGCACATCTGCCATCATTTGCCCGTTCACCGCTTGGCTGAGCAGACGCTCCAGTTCAGTCACGGCTTCTGCGTCGCTGCCCCGAAACAGATTGCGCTGCCCGTCCTCAGCCACAGACCGTGCCGACCAATATGCCGTGGGCCGCGCATCTTTCTGTCCAGCGTGAAGTTGCAAATAAGCTCCTGGCGGTAGCTTGTGTATACCCTGGTAAATCGAGTAAGGCGCAGGAATGGCGTTGTGGCGCAGAAAAAGTGTCAGCGCATCGCGGTCGATTTCAGGACGAAATGCTGGATGTGCCTTGAGCGCCTTGAGCTCAGAGCCAAACAGGAAGGTCTCGCCCTGCCAGCCGTAATATAGGGGCTTTTCTCCCAACCGGTCACGAGCCAGCGTGAGCGTCCTTGATTCTCGATCCCACAGTGCAAAAGCGAACATGCCCACACACTGTTTGAGCGCCGCTTCAGTCCCCCAAGTAGCGATCGCAACCAGCAAGGTTTCGGTATCCGAATGGCCCCGCCAACTCGGGTGCCCCAGTGCTTTCCGCAACTCAGAATGGTTGTAAATCTCGCCATTAAACGCGATCACATATCGCCCGCAAGCAGAGACCATCGGCTGGTGGCCGGCAGGCGATAAATCGATAATCGACAGACGCCGATGCACCAGCCCCATGGCCGCTTCA
>NZ_MEGP01000039.1:0-14318 GCF_001725555.1 Thiobacillus sp. SCN 63-57
GAATGTAGTCGGCAATTACCCTTACTACGATGAAACCATGAAAAAAGTGGTCACCTTCGAAATGGCGCTCAACCAGTGTCGTACCAATAATGGCGAAGCGCCCTACAAGCAAGCTGACATGAATACCATGGGCCTGCTTACCGCTTATGCCCGGACTTTATCGGATGGCATGCTCATGAACATCAAGGTGAAGGGCGGTGGCGCCCTGGCGGCTTTCGAGTCTGGTCGCCGCTTCTTCTATCAGCGTCGCGGCCAGCTCAATTTTTCCTGCGCCAGCTGCCACGTAGATCATGTCGGTGAAATCCTGCGTACCGAATATCTCTCGATGTTACCGGGACAGGCTACGCACTGGCCGGCCTTCCGAGGTGGAGATTACACTTTGTTCACACTGCAGCGGCGCTACTCGGCATGTAATCAGCTGGTGCGTGCGGTGCCCATGGAGATCGGTGGAGAAGAGTACAACAATCTGGAGTATTTCCATTCGTATCTCAGCAATGGTCTACCGCTCAAGTCATCGGTTTTCAGGAAATAACGAGCATGGGCGGCAGAATGCTGCCGTCCGGGCAATTGTCAGGAGGAAAAAATGAATTCACGTCGTATTGCAATCGGTTGGCTGGTGTGGAGCGGGTTTGTGGTAGGTGGGCTTGGATACGGCGTATGCGCTGCCGAAAACAACCGCAAGCCGGTGTTGTCAGCCGAGGCCACGGAAGCCTTGGCGCGAGCGGAGTCTAGCGTGGATCTGGCGACAGCCAAAAAGGCGTTGTGGACCACAGCGGCCAGTGCGCTAGTCCAGGCCCAGGAAGCCGCCAAGCAACAAGATGATGCAGCTGTGATGAAGTACGCTGCCGTTGCCAACGAGCAGGCGGCTCTCGGCATGGCGCAACTCGATTCCCCGCTAACCAGTCAGCATTAGCCAGTCAACGCAGCCTCGGATTGCTATGGCGCATATGGCGTCCCCCGTTGTCTGTGGCGAGGTTATGGAAAAAAGCGCTTTCGAAACAACCGGGGCTGCAAATGTGAGCAGTGTGCGCATCGTTCCTAGGTGGCGCACACTGTCCTGTTAGAACTCGTATTCGGTCTGCAGCCTGAACGTATTGTCCGGGGTGGCATCCGACACGCCGAACAGCCAGGCGGCGTTGTACTTGATGGCATGGTGGTGGGCGGTGGCCAGTTTGCCGAAGACGGCCGGTCCTATCTTATGCGACTGGTCCCGGGAGGCTTCCCAGTCGTTCCAGGGGCCAGTGCCGCCAAAGCCCTGGAGCCCGTATTCGAAGGCGGGCTGCCAGCGGTATTTCACCTGCCACTGGTAGCCGGCTTCGGTCGGGCTGGATACGGCGGCGTTGAAGCGCTTCTCGAACAGGATGTTGCCATTGAATTGCAGCTTGCCGAATTCGGTCTGGAAGAGCGGGCCGACTTTCAGTTCGATGCCTTCGTCGTGGTCGCTCGGCACTTCGATCTCAGTGATGAAGCCGACGTCTACCGGATATTTTCCGGTCTCGGTGAGCTGGAACTTGTTCTCCCACTCGACGGCATCGTACTTGACGCCGTCGCCGCCGGTCTTCGCATACTTCAGATAGACCTCGGTGAACCACCAGTCGTTGGCGCCGTAGCCCAACCCCAGCGAGGCCATGGATTGGCGCGGTGCGCTGTCGACGGTGCCGAACTTGAAGTCGATCTCCTTCTCGCCTTTCTCCACGGTGGGCGTGTAGACGTAGTCGGTGGGACCGGCGAGGGCGGATTGCAGATACAGCATGCCCATCGCAGCAATCAACACTGCGTTGCGTTTCATGGGATTCCTTTCAGGTTGCCTGGGGGATGCGGGGGCGACTCCAGCGCATCCCGAACAGGATGACGAGGAAGGTCAGCGTGTAGAACAGCACCTGCATGCCGCTGGGGCGGGCCTCGTAGCCGGCGAAGATGTGCAGCAGGTTGCCCAGAAACGAGTCCATGGGCAGCAGGGACGAGGAATCCCACAGCGGGCTGGCGAGCGGGCGAATGAGGTCGCCCTGGATCAGCAGGCGTGCCATCTGCCCGGCCATGCCGGCTGCGAGGAAAAGAATCAGGGCGCTGGTGACAGTGAAGAAATGGCGCAGCGGAATTCGGGCGAGCCCCGAATACAGTACCCATCCCGCGCCGATGCCGGCCGCCAGGCCCAGCAGGCCGCCGCTCAGCATGGAAACCCGGCTTGAGCCATCGCCCGCGGCCAGTCCGTACAGGAACAAGGCAGTCTCCGAACCTTCGCGCAGGACGGCCAGAGCGATCAGGATGGCCAGTGCCGACATTTCCCGCTGTCCCGACTTGACCGCATGTCCCATCGATTTGGCTTGTGCGGCCATCTCGCGCCCGTGGGTGGCCATCCAGATGTTGTGCCAGCCCAGCATCAGCACCGCGATGCCCAGGATGGCGGCATTGAACAGTTCCTGTCCGGCGCCTTCGGCCATATCGGCGATGGTCTCGGTTAATCCGGCCACCACCAGGGCGCCGCCCAGGCCGGCGCCGATACCGATGGCGAGCCAGAGGTTGCGGCCGGCCAACCCGCGCGTGGCGGCGGCGATGATGCCGATGAGCAGGGCGGCCTCGAGGCTTTCCCTGAAAACGATGATGGCCGATCCGAACATGCTTTACTCCGCCACGATCACGCCGCGCGCGGTCTTGTCGTGGAATTCGCCGTAGAAGGGATATTTGCCGGGCGCGAGCGGACCGACATAGATCGTGACCTTGCCATTGCCGGCCACCAGTTTTTCGCGGTTGAGTTCATGGCTTTCGAATTCTTCCGGCGTGCTATCCAGATTGCTGACCAGCAGCTTGATCTTCTTGCCTGCGGGCACTTTCAGTTCGCTGGGCGTGAATTGATGGTCCTTGATCGTCAGCGTAGCTTCCAGATCGGCTGCCAGGCTGGCAAGGGGGAACATCAAACAGGCAAGGGCAAGGGCTTTCATGGGTGTCTACAATCATTCACGTTTTCATAACGATAATCGTTCTCGTTAATATGTGCAAGAACTTCCTGAAGGTCGCCTCGCAAGCAAAAGCGGGAGGCTGCCTGGACGCGTAGACGGGGTGCCCTGCGAAATTTCAGAAGGGGAATCGCGATGTCATGGCCGGCCGGGCCTTGCCGGCGACCAGATGGGTGACTTTGGGCGGCTCGCTGCCGAGATGAAATGTACGTGTCTGTTCCAGGACGTCCCGATCCGCAACCGTGACCCGTTCGTGCTGGCGCAAGTGCTCGTGCCAGGATTCGACCATGAAGCATTCCACCATGCGTTCGGGATGTTCGACGTCCCAGAACAGTTCCCACATGAAGGCGCCATCGCGCCGGCGGATCCGGCTGATCTGCTGCATGGTTCGGGTGAACGCCTCGGTCTGGGCCGGATCGATCCGGTATTCCACCGTGACCATGACCGGCCCGCGGTCGCTTTCGCGTTCCCCGGCCATCATGGGCGTGGGCCAGAACAGTGAGGGTGAAAGATCGACGACATCATGCCGCCCGACCCGGTACGAGCGGGTGAGGGCAATCCCGACCAGTGCGCCGACGGCGGCGACACTCAGCGCGAGCGGGATGCCCGTCCAGGAGGCGACCTGGCCCCACAATGCACTGCCGGCCGCCATCCCACCCATGTAGACGACCCAGAACAAGGCCAGGCCTCGCGCGCGCACCCACCCGGGCAGGGCTGTCTGCGCGGCGGTCATCAGCGACGAGACCACGCTGATCCAGGCAACCCCGATCAGCAGCATGGCCGTCCCGGCCGCAACCACGTTCCCGCTGTGGGCGAGCGCCAGCATGGCCAGGGCGTACAGCCCGGTCGCGCCGGCCACGATCCGGTCGCGCGAGAGGCGGGCGTGCGCATGGGGCAGCAGCAGGGCGCCGGCTACGGCGCCCAGGCCCAGACAGGCCAGGAAGAGTCCGTACGTCCCGGGGCCGCTGTGCAGTTCCTGCCTGACGATGAGCGGCAGCAGGGCCCAGGAGGCGCTGGCGAACACGAAGAAGGCGACGCCGCGAGTGAGCACTGCGCGCAACTCGGGCGAATGGCGCGCATAGCGCAGACCGGCACGTACCGCGCCGGCAAGCCGTTCGGCGGGTAGTCCACTCGCCGTGGGCGGGCGCTGCCAATGCCTCAAGGCGGCAATGACGGCAATAAACGACACGGCGTTCAGCACGAAGACCGCGCCCGGCCCGGCGGCGGCCACGATCACCCCGGCCAGCGCGGGGCCGACGGCTCGGGCGACGTTCAGTCCCATGGAATTCAGCCCGATCGCTGCCTGGAGTTGAGCGCGTGGCACGAGTTCCGGCGTGATCGCACCCCAGGCCGGCATCATCATGGCGTTGCCGATGCCGAGCGCGAAGGTGAACAGCAACAGGAGGGGCGCGGTGGTCAGGCCCGCGAGGGTGAGGACGCCCAGCGTGGCCGCCATGGCCAGCATCCACACCTGGGCGGTGATGAGGTAGCGGCGGCGGTCGACGATGTCGGCCAGGGCCCCGGCCGGCAGCGCCAGCAGGAAGACCGGGGCCGTGGTGGCGGCCTGTACCAGCGCCACCATCAGGGGGTTGGGCGCGAGCGAGGTCATCAGCCAGCCGGCGCCGACCTCGTGCATCCAGGAACCGATGTTCGACGCGACCGACGCAATCCATAACGTGCGGAACACGCGGTTGTGGAGGGGCGCCCAGGGCGAAGTGGGCTTGGGCGTCTCGGCTGTCACGATGCGTTCGCGTCAGGCGCCGTTCAGCGCATTTTTCCAGGTGCGCAGCGGAATGCACGTCTGCAGGCGATGGAGGGCGCGGTCGATCAGGGCGGCATGGAGTTCGTGCCCGACCGGCGAGGCCACGTCCAGCGTGGCGTCTCCCTGGCATTGCATGAGTCGTTCATAGGCGGCATAGGCATGCTCGACCGGGATGATCGGGTCATCTTTTCCGTGCAGCACGTGCAAGGTCGTGAATTCGGGCGCCCGGTCGGGCAGCGTCGCAAAGCGGCCGGAAAACGCCAGGACCCGGCCGACGCCGCCATCATGCGCAATGCCGTATTCCAGCGCCATGATCGCGCCCTGCGAGAAGCCGACCAGCGCCGTGTCCGGCTGCATCACCTTGAGACGGTCCTGGGCCTGTCGAATCAGCGCGTGCAGCGCCGGCATGGCCGCGGCTACCCGGGCGGCCCGGTTGTCGTCGTTCAAGCCATCGAGGGAGAACCACTGCCTGCCGCTGTCGTGTCCGTCGAACGCGGCAATGCCTTCGGGCAGCAGGAACGCGGCCTGGGGAAAGGCGGCACCGAGCGTGTCGGCCAGCGGCAGCATGTCCGCGGGCGTCCTGCCCGCGCCATGCAGCACAATGAAAAGCTGCCGGACCGGCAGCGTGGCGGGCAGCAATTCGATTCCTTGAAAGTCGTGTTCGCTCATGTGCTGTCTCCGCTGCCGGTCCGGCAGGCTGTTTTATCCCGGCTTGAACAGGTCTTTGTATGCCCGCGGCTGGGAACGCCAGTACTGTTTCGGCGCATCGACCTGGTCGCCGAGTTTCGCCGCTGCGTGCCAGGGCCAGCGCGGGTCGTACAGCATACCGCGAGCGAGCGCCACCATGTCGGCCTGGCCCGAGGCGAGGATCGTTTCCGCCTGCTCGGGCTCGGTGATCAGGCCCACGGCGATCGTGGGCAGTCCGGTTTCGCGCCGGATTCTGTCGGCGAAGGCAACCTGGTAGCCCGGTCCGACCGGGATTTCCTGCAAGGGGGAGAGTCCGCCGCTGGACACGTCGATGAACGCGCAACCGCGGCGCTGCAGTTCCTGTGCGAACGCGACGCTCTGCTCGATATCCCAGCCGCCGTCCACCCAGTCGGTGGCGGAAATCCGGATGCCCACCGGCGTGTCATCCGGCACGGCGGCGCGGAGAGCGTCGAACACCTCGAGTGGAAATCGCATGCGATTTTCCAGCGTGCCGCCGTAGCGGTCGTCGCGGGTATTCGACAGGGGCGACAGGAACTGGTGCAGCAGATAGCCATGTGCCGCGTGCAGTTCGATTACGTTGAAGCCCAGCCGCTGCGCACGCTGAGCCGCCGCCACGAAATCGTTGCAGATGCGTGCGAGTCCGGCTTCATCGAGGGCGGCCGGGCGGGTGTCGTCTGCCGCATAGGGCAGGGCGGACGGCGCGACGGTTTGCCAGCCGCCGCTGGCCGGCGCGATCGACTGCCCACCGGCCCACGGCACCTCGGTGGAGGCCTTGCGGCCGGCATGCGCCAGCTGGATGGCGATAGGAATCGGGGAATGCCGGCGGATCGACTGGAGGACGTGTGCCAGCGCCGCCTCCGTCTCGTCCGACCAGAGTCCGAGGTCGGCGGGCGAGATGCGGCCCTCCGGCGCAACTGCCGTGGCCTCGATGAACATCAGGCCGGCGCCGGACAGGGCCAGGTGTCCCAGGTGGATCTGGTGCCAGTCGGTCGCCCGACCCTCGTCGGCTGAGTACTGGCACATGGGGGCGATGACGACGCGGTTGTCCAGAACCTGTCTGCCGAGTGTGATGGGAGAAAACAAGATGCTCACGATGATGGGTTCCTTTAAGGGGGCAATGGGCTAATTGGCTTCCGTCGGGTCACGCCACACATAGGCGTCCATGGCGAGGCCGCCATAGGTGAAGGGAGGTTGATGGCGCGTGGGCCGATCGCCGTCCGCGGCGCCCAGGGCGACGAAAAACGGCAGGAAGTGTTCTTCGGTCGGGTGCGACGCCGAACCATGGGGGACCGAACGATAGTCCAGCAGGGCCGCGACATCCTGCGCCGCGACGCGTGCGGCGACCCAGTCGGCAAAGTCCTTCGCCTGCGGAACCGGCGTCGGGTCGCCAGTCGCCTGCCACTCCAGCCAGCCGAAGTTATGCGTGATCGAACCGGTGGCGACGATGAGCACGCCTTCCTCGCGCAGAGGCGCCAGCGCCTGCCCCAGCGCGAAATGGGCGGCCGGGCCGGCGTTGCGCACCAGCGAGAGTTGCGTGACCGGGACGTCGGCCTGCGGAAACATTGCCGACAGCGGCACCCAGGCGCCGTGGTCCAGTCCGCGGCTGGGGTGCAGCTCCGCCGGCGTGCCAGCAGCGGACAGCAGGGCGACGGCGCGCTCGGCCAGCGCCGGCGCGCCTGGCGCGGGATACTGCATGGCATGCAGTGCCGGCGAAAAACCGGAGAAGTCGTGAATGGTTTCCGGCGCACCGGACAGGCTGGCCGTGGCCTGGCGCGCTTCCCAGTGCGCCGAAATCGCAAGAATCGCCGTCGGCCGCGGGATTATCCGACCGATATCGCGCCAACAGGCCACGGCCTCCGGTGCCTTCAGCAGGGCATCGGGGGCGCCGTGGGACACGAACACGACGGGCAGGCGAGACATATCGGACTCCTTTCTCCGCCAGAGAGGCAGCGGCGGATTACTGCTTGTTGACCGCGACCGCTTCCATCGGGATCTCGAGGGTCACGTCATCGGACACATAGGGTGCGTATTTGCCCATGTTGAATTCGGTACGCTTGATCTTGGTTACCGCATTGGCGCCGATCGCGTCCTTCTTCATGATGGGATGCGGCATCGCCTGGAACGAGGTGACGGTCAGGGTCACCGGCTTGGTGATGCCCTTGATCGTCAGGTTGCCATCGACCGACACCGGCTTGTCGCCGTCGAATTTCACGGACGTCGACTTGAACGTGATGGTCGGGTACTTCGCGGTATCGAAGAAATCCTCATCCTGGATGTGCTCGTTCAGCAGGGGATAGCCGGTGTTCACCGACTTCGCGTCGATGGTGACGTCCACCGAGCCCGTCTTGGCGGCCTTGTCGTAGACGATCGTGCCGCTGGTCTTGTCGAAGCTGTGCACCTGGTTCGAGTAGCCGAAGTGGTTGTACTCGAAGCGCGGCTGGGTATGCGTGGGGTCGATGACGTAGGTTTCCGGCGCAGCAAAGGCGCTGCCGGCGACGGAAGCGAAGGCGAGGGCAAGGACGAGTTTCTTCATGGTGAGTCTCCTGGGTGAAAGGTTGGTGAGCGGAACTACTTCTTGCCGGCCGCCGCAGCGGCAACAAGCCGGAATTTGATCTGCACTTCGTTGGCGACGGTGCCGTAGTCGGCCCACATGCCTTCGCCGATGCCGTAGTCGCCACGCTTCAGCACGAAACTGCCTTCGAACACGCCGAGATTGCCTTCCTGCCTGAACGTGGCGGGCGTTCTCGTATCGAGTGTGCGGCCCTTGATGCTCATCTTGCCGGCCACCTCGAAGCGATTGTTGCCCAGCGGCTTGATCGACGTGGACACGAAGCGCGCAACGGGAAATTGCTTGGTGTTGAACCAGAGCTTGCCGGCCACTTCGTCGTTGCCTTCCTCGGAGCCGGTATCGATGCTGGCGAGCTCGATGTCGATTTCAGCCTTGGCGAGCGCCGGCTTCGCCGGATCGAAGTTGATCCGGCCGTCGAAGCGCTTGAAGCCGCCATCGAGCGGCACGTTCATCTGCTTGTATGCAAAGCTCACTGCGCTCTTGTCGGCCAGCAGTTGGTTGAATTCGATGGCCTGGGCACCCGCCGACAGCAGCAGGGCGGCCAGGCCGACGAACGGCGCAACGTGCCGCGTGCCAGGTTTCATGAGGCTTGAGAAGGAAGCGCGGGCGGTGAGATTCATGATCTGAACTCCTGAGTGCAGACGAGACGATAGGTTCACTGTACGCAAGCCGGGCTTGGAGAAATAGGCTACATTTGGCAAATTATTGTTGCTCACAAGACAACAATCAGACAGAGGCATACATGGACCGACTCGACAGCATGCGGCTCTTCGTGCGGGTGGCCGAACTCGGCAGCTTCTCCGCCGTCGCGCAACAGATGAACGTGGCACGCTCGGTGGTGACGCGGCAGGTGGCGGCGCTCGAAGCACACCTCGGAACGAAGCTGCTGGCCCGCAGCACACGACGCCTGAGCCTCACGTCGGCCGGCGCCACCTACCTGGAAAAATGCCGCGAGATCCTCGGGCTGGTGGATGCCGCCGAAGCCGGCCTGACCGAGGACAGTCAAGCGCCGCGCGGCCACCTCCGCATCACCTTGCCGTTCTCCTTCGGCATTCGCCAGTTGATGCCGATGTTCGGCGACTTCATGGTTGCGAATCCCGAGATTACGATCGAGCTCGAATTCAGCGACCGTCGCACCAACCTGATCGAGGGCGGATTCGATCTGGCCATTCGCATCACCGACCGGCTGGAGCCGGGCGACGTGGCGCGCAAGATCGGCAGCAGCCGGAGCGTCGTGGTGGCCGCACCCGGCTATATCAAGCGCCATGGCCGTCCGCGTCACCCGAAGGACCTGATCCGGCATGAGTGCTTCGGCTATGTGCTCGCCACGCGCTCGAGCTGGGCCTTTAGCCTCGATGGCAAGACCGAGTGGTTTCCCGTTGCCGGTCGGCTTGAGGCCAACAGTGGCGACGCCCTGCTCGCTGCCGCGATAGGCGGGCTCGGGATCACTTATCTTCCCACGTTCATCGTCGAAACGGCGGTACGCGAACATAGCCTGGATATCCTGCTGCCCGCGTTTCGCGCGCCTGAACTGGGAATCTACGCGGTCTTTCCGAGCAATCGCTACGTGCCGCACCGAGTCCGGGCCCTGGTTGAATACCTGGCCCAGCGGATCGGCAGCAAACCGCCCTGGGACGAAATCCTGCCCAAGGGGTAGCGTCGCGCCAGGGCGATCCTGTCGATGAGGGCGCCAACCGCGTCTGCGTGAACGCATCGGTTAAACTCGGCCCTATCCCGACCCCGCACCAACAATACGAGTACATCCAAGGCATGACCGCACCTGAAACCAAACCCTGTCCTTTTTGCCAGCTCGACCCGCACCGCATCGTCGCCGAAGATGAACTCACCGTGGCCTATCGCGACGGGTTTCCCGTCTCGCTCGGCCATACGGTGATCATTCCGCGCCGTCATGTCGCCACCCTGTTCGAGGCCACCGAAGCCGAGCAGACTGCGCTGCTCAGCATGCTGGCACAAGCGAAGGACATCCTCGACAAGCACCACCAGCCTGACGGCTACAACATCGGCATCAACCACGGCCCGGCCGGCGGCCAGACCGTCCCGCACCTGCACATCCATCTCATCCCGCGCTACCGCGGCGACAAGGAAGATCCGCGCGGCGGCGTGCGCTGGGTGCTGCCGGACAAGGCGAAGTACTGGGCATGAGTGTGCCCGGCGCCGCAATCTGATATTTTTCGGCCCTTCAACAACCCGATCCTGGAACACCCGCGATGTACAACACCTTCAAACCCGAACAGCCCATGAGCCTGATGGATTTCGTCCGCGCCGCCAAATCCTGCGTCAGGGAAATCACCCCGCAGGCGCTGCTGGACAAACTCAATGCGAGAGAGGACCTGCTGCTGCTTGACGTGCGCGAACACGGCGAATTCGAGATGGGCCACATCAAGGGCGC
Organism: Thiobacillus sp. SCN 63-57; assembly: GCF_001725555.1. NCBI lineage: Bacteria > Pseudomonadati > Pseudomonadota > Betaproteobacteria > Nitrosomonadales > Thiobacillaceae > Thiobacillus > Thiobacillus sp. SCN 63-57. The sequence goes on from NZ_MEGP01000039.1 coordinate 10,404, forward strand.
GCAGCTGGTGCCGCGCGGCATCATCGAGGCGGCTGCCGACCCTGCCTATCCCAAGCACCTGCCCGAACTGGCCGCCGCCCGCGACCGTCAGATCGTCGTCTACTGCGCCACCGGCGGACGTTCCGCCATGACGGCCGCCGTGCTGCAGATGATGGGATTCAAGAACGTGTTGAACATGGAAGGCGGCTATACCCGCTGGGTGGACGACGGCATGCCGCAGGTCCACGAGGCCACGTATTGATCCGGCAGGCGGAAACGCCGACACCTGAAACCCGCAAGGCCCGCAGCGATGCGGGCCTTGCGGCATTGGGCATGCCCGTTTCATCGGGGCCTGGGGCAGGACAGGCGAAGCGTTTCCGCAAGCCTGGGCCGAGCGGTCTGGCCTTCCCGATCCAACAAATCCTTCGAAGAACCCATTATCATCGGGCATCGGGTCTGCTCTCAGACTGCGTGCGGCTTCAGATTGCCCGGCCTGAGCCGTTCATGAAGTCACGCCCGCACCAGGCGCCCCATAATAGATATATAAACACGCGCGTTTTCCTGTAGCGAACGATTGATATACCAAGGTTGATCGATGAGCACTGATCCGGAACAGATTTACGTCACGCAACCCTATCTGCCGCCCCTGGACGAGTTCATCCCGTACCTGGAAAAAATCTGGGAGAGCAAGCAGCTCACCAACAATGGCCCCTTCCATCAGCAACTGGAACAGGCGCTGGGCGAGTACCTGGGCGTCGAGCACATCGCCCTGTTCACCAACGGCACGATCGCCCTGATCACGGCATTGCAATCCTTGCGCATCACGGGTGAGGTCATCACCACGCCCTATTCCTTCGTGGCCACCTCGCACTCCCTGCTCTGGAACGGCATCAAGCCCGTGTTCGTGGACGTCGACCGCGACACGCTCAATCTCGATCCGGCGAGGATCGAGGCCGCCATCACGCCGCAGACCACGGCCATCATGCCCGTGCATTGCTACGGCCGCCCGTGCGATGTCGAGGCCATCCAGGCCATCGCTGACAACTACAACCTCAAGGTCATCTACGATGCGGCGCATGCGTTCGGCGTGCGCGACGCGGGCGGCAGCATCCTGCGGCATGGCGATCTGTCGGTGCTGAGCTTTCACGCCACCAAGGTGTTCAATACCTTCGAGGGCGGGGCGATCGTCTGCCCGGATGCCAAGACCAAAACGCGCATCGATCATCTGAAGAATTTCGGCCATGTGAGCGAGGTGGCAGTCGTCGCTCCCGGCATCAACGGCAAGATGAGCGAGTTCAATGCGGCACTGGGCATGCTCCAATTGAAATACATCGACCAGGCGCTTGCGCGGCGCAGGGAAATCGACGCGGCCTATCGCAAACGCCTGGCAGCGGTGAAGGGGATTCAATGCATGCCGGCGGAACGGGGAGATATTTCCAATTTCGCCTATTTCCCGATTCTGGTCGAGGCCGACTACCCGATCAGTCGAGACGGCCTTCACCAGATACTCAAGGACAACGGCATCCACCCGCGCCGTTATTTTTATCCGCTGATTTCAGACTTTTCGATGTATCGCGGGCTTCCCTCCGCGCACCCTGACAATCTCCCGGTCGCGGTCGAGGCCGCAGAAAAAATCTTGTGCCTGCCGATTTACCCAAACCTGGACGACAGGCAGATCGACACCATTACCCGGCTGATTGCAGCGCAGTCATGCATGTAGAACAGAGCGTCATGGAAAGGGTGGGCGCATGACCGCTGCGTCGGGAAATAAAAAACTGATCATCTACGGCAATGGCCAGATGGCACGCATGTTTCTGGAGTTCGCGCGACTGGAATATGAAGTTGTGGCGTTTACGGTCGACCGCTCCGTCCTGACCGATCCCTTCATCGAAGGCCTTCCCGTCATCCCGTTCGATGACATCGAGACGGACTACCCGCCGGCAAACCATTGCCTGATCATCGCCGTCGGCTATCGGGAGATGAATGACCTGCGGGTCCGCAAGTACCGGGAAGGCCTGGCCAAGGGCTACGCCTTCGCCAGCTATGTCCACGCCTCTGTGGTGCGCCACGCCAGCGTGTCGGTGGGCGAGAACACCATCATCCTCGACCATGCCGCCATCCATCCCTATACGCAGATCGGCAACAGCGTCTTCATTGCCAGCAATGCGTCGATCGGACATGGTTGCCGTATCGGCGACGCCTGCTGGATCAATTCGGGCGTTGCCATCGGGGGCGAGACCGTGATCGGGGACGCCTGCTTCCTCGGCATCAACGCCACCCTCGGAGACAATATCCGGATCGGCAGGCAGTGCTTCGTGGGCGCCAACACGCTGGTGACCCGGAACACACTCGCCGACGAGGTGTATGTTTCGGCGAGCGGCGAACGCTTTCCGCTGGCAAGTCAGGCTTTTCTTCAATTTATCGCCCGTTCCACCCGTTAGCATACCCATGCTGACTTCATCGCACCCTGCCGCCCTCTATGGGCACTTCCGGCATGCCGCCGAACACAGCCCCGACAAGCTGGCGCTCGTGGTGGGCAACGCCCGTTACATCTATCGCGACCTGCTGCAGGATGTGGATGCGCTGGCGGATGGCCTGTCGATTGCCGGGGTGCGTGCGGGCGACCACCTCGGCGTGCTGCTGCCCAATTGCGCCGAGTTTGTCCTGACCCTGCTCGCCGGTGCGCGCCTCGGCGCGGTCATCGTGCCCCAGAGCATGGGATTGGGCGCGGAAGCGCTGGCCGCCACCTTCAAGGCCGCCGATGTCCGGCATCTGATCGCATGGGCCGGCGCGATTTCCAATCTGGCCGACCTGCGTCTTCCGCCCGGCGGCATGCGTGTCGTGGCCGGCGGTGTCCGGGAAGGCTGGACATCCGTGCCGGCGCTGATCGATACCGGCCGCGCCATGCCCGGGACCGCGCCCGGGTTGCCGGAGGCGTTGCCGTATCTCATGGTCCTTACCTCCGGCTCCACCGGACAGCCCAAGCCCATCCTCCTGAGCCAGCGCACCAAGCGGCTGCGCGCCGCAGCGGCTGCCGAATTGTATGGCGTCACTGCGGACGACGTGACGCTGGCCGCCACGCCGCTCTACCATTCGCTGGCGCAACGTCTGGTGCTGATGCCGCTGATTTCCGGGGGGACGAGCATCGTCATGGCGCACTTCACTCCGGCCAGCTGGATCGCCACGGTCCGCGAACATGGCGTGACTTTTTCCATCGCGGTTTCGTCCCAGCTCAGGCAAATACTGGACGCCTTGATCGCCAGCCAGGAAACGCTGCCGTCGCTGCGCTGCCTGGTGTCGTCTTCCGCGCTCCTGGACGATGAAACGAAAGCCAGGCTGCTGGCCCACCTGTCCTGCGCGTTTCACGAATGCTACGGCGCGTCGGAGATTGCCATTGCCACCAATCTGGCACCCGACGCGGCGTCCCGCAAACTGGGCTCGGTGGGTACCGCCATTCCCGGAACGGACGTCCTGATCCTCGACGAAAACGGGCAGGCGGCGCCGCCGGGCACGCCAGGCGAGATCGTGTGCCGCACCCCCATGCTGTTCAGCGGCTACTATGGCCAGCCGGCCGCCACGCAGGCCGCGATGTGGGGCGACTATTTCCGTACCGGCGATCTCGGCAGGATGGACAGCGAGGGTTTTCTGTACTTTCTCGGACGGATCAAGGACATCATCATCAGCGGCGGCATCAATATCTATCCGAAGGACATCGAGGAGGTGGTCGCCAGCCATCCGGCAGTCAGGGAATGCGCGGCCATTCCGCTGCCGGACGACCAGCTGGGCGAAGTGGTCGGCGTGGTCGTCGCCTTCCATGTGCCCGACGCTCCACCTGCACCGCGCGACCTGCAACGGCTTTGCATGCAGCGCCTCGGGGACTTCCAGCAGCCGCGCCGCTTCTTCGTCGTCGATGCGCTTCCGCGGAACGCCATGGGT
>NZ_MEGP01000039.1:14323-24033 GCF_001725555.1 Thiobacillus sp. SCN 63-57
CATCGGCGGCGCCCTGAATTCGGCCGTGGGCTACACGCACTACAATTCCAGCCGGCTGGACGGCCATTTTCGCGTGGACAGCGGGTGCTTCAGCCGGCGTGCCGACGTCAACGAGGAGACGGCGCGGACGTACGGCATCCCGGCCGAGCGCACGCACGCCACCTGGCACGCGCTCCTGGAAAGCGAGAAGTCATCGCTCGATGCCATCCTGGTACTGACGCCGACGCCGGATCACCGGGATAGCGTGATCGCCGCGCTCGATGCCGGCTATCCGGTCATTTGCGAGAAGGCCCTGGCGGTGTCCAGCGAAGCGTGCCGCAGCATCGACGACGCGGTGGCCCGCAACCATGGGTTCCTGGCGGTGACCTACAACTACTCCGGCTACCCGATGGTGCGCGAATTGCGCCGCATGATCGCCGACGGCCAGCTGGGGCGCCTCCAGCAGATCCAGATCGAGATCCCCCAGGAAGGCTTCCTGCGGCAGGCGGCTGCGCCGCAAGCCTGGCGTCTCAAGGACCATGCCGTTCCCACGGTGTCGCTCGATCTCGGCGTGCACGCCCACCATCTGGTCCATTTCCTGACCGGCGGCAAGGCGCCGCTCGAAGTCATCGGCGATCAGGCCACCTATGGCCAGTTCGGCGACATCGTCGACAATGTCTATTGCCTTGCGCACTACGAGGACGACCTGCGGGTACAGTCCTGGTTCGGAAAAACGGCGCTCGGCAACCGCAACGGCCTGCGCATACGCGTCTACGGCAGTCTCGCCAGCGCCGAGTGGTTCCAGATGCAGCCCGAGGATCTGCTGTTCAGCCAGGCCGACGGCCGCAGGCTGCTCATCGACCGCGGGTCCGGCGACGCCGACCTGGCCCGGCAGTTGCGCTACAACCGTTTCAAATCCGGCCATCCCTCCGGGTTCATCGAGGCTTTCGCCAATCTCTACGCCGATATTGCCGACCAGTTGCGCCAGCATCAATCCGGCGCCATGACGCGCAACGCGTTCGTCTACGGTGCCCAGGAATCGGAAGAGGGCTTGCGCTTCCTGGAGGCCATTTCCCGATCCGCGCAAACACGAAAATGGGAAACGGTATGACGCGCCCCGACCAGACGAACGCCAGGTCCCAAGCCGTTTACGATTTCATCGTGCAGCTGCTCGAAGAAAAGGGCGCGGTCCCGGAACCTGCCGCGCTGCCCGCCTACCGGTACCTCGACGTCGGCCATATCGATTCGCTCGCCTTCATCAAATTCGTCTTTCGCATCGAAGAGCGCTTCGGCATCCAGTTCTCGGAAGCGGACATGCTGGGCGACCAGGCAAAAACCGTCGGCGGACTGGTTGCATTGATCGACGACAAATGCGATCGATCCCCCGCACCTTGATTCCATTGAGCAACCTGACATGAGCCAGCCAGACAACAACGCATCCCTGCTTGCCGAATACGGACGCTACATGCTTCCCGTGCTGAGCTTCCGCGACATCGTCCTGGTGCGGGGGCAAGGCAGCTACGTCTGGGATGCCGACGGTAACCAGTACCTGGATCTGAACAGCGGCCAGTTTTGCGCGGTGCTGGGCCACTCCGATCCCGGCGTCGCCCGCAAGATGCAGGAGATCGCCCAGACCCTGCAGGACACGGACACGTCTACCCTGACCCGGTCGGTCCTGCTGGCCGCCAAGCAGATTCATGACCGCGCCCCGGAGATGAACGGCCGCATCCTCTTCCTGTCGACCGGCGCAGAGGCCGTCGAATGCTGCCTCAAGTACGCGAAGCACATCAAGGAGAAGCCGGGCGTCATCGCCTTCGACAAGGCCTATCACGGACTGACGCACGGCAGCGCCGCGTACTCGATGTCGCGCGACCGGATCCGGCCGCCGGTCGAGCACTCGTACGTCACGCCTGCGCCGCGTGCCCATGCCGACGACGAAGCGGAAACCGACCGCTGCATCGAGGCGTTCCGGCAGACCATCGGCGATTGCAAGGACGACATTGCCGCGGCGATCTTCGAGCCCATCATCTCGGGCGGCGGATTCTACTTTCCGTCGCGCCGCTATTTCCAGGCGGTCCGACAACTCTGCGACGACAACGGCATCTTCCTGGTCTTCGACGAGTGCCAGACCGGCTTCGGCAGGACGGGCAGCTGGTTCTACTATCAACAGCTCGGATGCGTGCCCGATTTCGTCGTGTCCGCAAAAGCCATGGGGATGGGCTACCCGGTCTCCTGCGTCATTGCCAACGGCCATACCGTCCCGCATGCGAAGTTCGCGATGGAGTATTTCAGCTCCCACCAGAACGAGTCATATGCCGGCGCCCTGGTGTCCCACCTGATCGACGAGATCGAGAACCGCGGCCTGCTCGAGCGGAACCGCGCCTCCGGCGCCTACCTGCTGGCTAAACTCGGCGCGATTGCTGCCGAATCCTCCCTTATCGGCAATCCCCGAGGCCAGGGGCTGATGTGCGCATTCGACCTGAGCGACACGGGCAGGCTCGACAGCAAACAGGCGGGCGACCTGTTCTGCAGGCTGGCGCAGCAGAACGGCTTGCTGCTCCAGCATTGCAATCTCGGCCGCACCATCCGCCTGCTGCCGAACTACGCCGCCACCGAGGCGGATTTCGATTTTTTTGCGGACCGATTGAAGGCCACGCTGGCTCTGTTCCAGGCAACACTCGATCAACCTCTCTAGCGAGCGACCCCCATGTTATTTTCAGAGATCGACACGACTTACCTGGCCAACACGATCAAGGGCCTGCAGGGGAAAAAGCTCATCTTGTGGGGCGCCGGGCGACGGCTCAAGGGCTTCGTCGAGCAGTACTGCGGTGACGGCAAGCTCCTGCCCACGCCTTACGGCGTCTGCGACAGCACGCGCGAGATCGCCGAGAAGACGCTCTGGGGCATCCCCGTCCTGCCTTTCAAGGACGTGCAGGCCATGCTGCCCAAGGACACCGTGATCATCATTACGGCCGGCCTGCTGGAACTGCAGGCCAGGGTGGTTGCAAGCGAGCTCTATTATTTCCCGCTGTTCCATTGCCGGACCTTCGAGGTCTACGACTACCTGCAAAAAAACATGGACCAGTGCGACCGGGCCATCGGCCTGCTCGCCGATCCGGTGTCGAAGAAGACCTACCGGGGCTGCATCGAAAACATCCTGTGCGGACGGCTCTGGGACCAGTCCCTCTTCAGCGCCAGCCCGTATTTCGGTAACGACATCAACGAACGGCTCGACGCCTCCGGCCAGCTCGTGTTTGCCGGCGCCTTCAACGGCAAGCATCTCGACCGCGCCCTTGAAAACAATCCCGCCATCCGCATAGCGGCCTTCGAACCGAGCAAGACCTGGTCGGCCTACCTCCGGGAGAAATTCAAGACCGCGCCGCAGGTGACGATCCACAACAAGATCCTCTGGAGCGAGAACACGCTGCTGAGCTTCGACGACGACATGTCCAATTCCGGGCTCGACGCGCACGTCACCGCGGACGCGGCCAACAGCACCTACCAGCACGAAGGCGTCGCCATCGACGACTATGTCGAGGGCAAGGTGTCGATGATCGCCCTCGACGTCGAAGGCTCGGAGCAACGCGTCGTCCAGGGCGCGCATCGCACGATCGAACGCGACCGTCCCAAATTGTGCCTGTGCCTGTACCACAACCTCGACGACTACTTCAGGATCCCCGTCATCATCAGCGAGCGTTATGGCTACCGCCTGCACGTCAAGCATCACTCCACGATCAGCGCGATCGAAACCGTCCTCTATGCGGTCTGACTGCACGGCGTCCGCCCATGCTTGATTTCGCGTTCTCCATGCCGACCCGGATCCTGTTCGGGTCCGGCGCGCGATCGCTGCTGGAACGGGAGCTGGACGAACAGCCCGTTGCGAAGGCCCTGCTGGTCTATGGACGCGAAAGCGCGCGCCTGAATGGCAGCTACGACGACATGACCGGCCTGCTCGAAGCGCGCGGCATCGCGTACCTCGAGCATCCCGGATGCCCCGAAGACCCGGATGACGAATTCGTCGGAGCAGGCGCCGAACTCGCGCTCGATCACGGTGTGGATTTCGTCCTGGCGATCGGCGGCGGTTCGGTGATCGACGCCGCCAAGGCCATCGCCCTGCTGGCGGCCAACCAGGCACGCGACATCTGGGCGTATCACGCGGCACGGCAAGACTTCACCGCGCCCGCACTGCCGCTCGGCGTGGTGCTGACCACCACGGGAACGGGCACCGAGGCCAACGGCGGCTTCGTCATCAGCCGCCGCGCCGACAACGAGAAGATCGCATTCAGCAGCCTGTCCACGCGCCCGCGCTTTGCCTATTGCAATCCCGACTACACGATCACGCTGCCGCCGCAGGTGCTGGCCGACAACTACACCGACATCCTGTCCCATCTGCTGGAACAGTATTTTTCGATGGAGGACAGCACGGGCATCGTCGATGCGATCATTCTCGAAGCCATCCACTACCTGCTGAAGAACACGCCGGCACTGCAAACCTGGAAAGATTCGTATAGCTTTCGGGCCAACACCATGTTCGCGTCGACGCTCTCGCTGTCCTACCTGTTTTCCTGCGGCAAGAAAGTCCCGTGGATCCTGCATTACCTGACCCATGCGCTGGCTGCCCACCGTCCCATTTCGCATGGCGCATCGCTCAGGGTCGTCATGCCGGGCTGGCTCGTCTGGCTGTCAGGCAAGCCCGTCTATGCCACGCGTACTCGCCAGCTTGCCGACAAGCTGGCACTGTCCGATGCGGCCCAACTAGGGCAGCATTTTCTCGATCACTTCACGCTGATGGGCTGCGATCCGCATCCGCTGCTCAGCGATGCGGAGAAGGTGCAGATGGTGGCGCGGCTGTCGACCGACACGGATTTTCTCGCCCGTGCAAACCTGGACGCGCGCGATCTCAGATGCATCCTCGACTGGACGCATCATGCCTGCTGAATCGGCATCGCCTGACATGAATACGACAACAATACTGATCTTCCCGCTCGATATCGACGACGCGGACGTCTTCATCCTGACCGCGAAGGCACTCGGCCTCGCGGTCGTCGGCGCCAGTTCCGCCATGGCCGGCCCGGGGGACAAAGCGGTCGACGATTTCATCCGGCTGCCCTTCATCACCGACCCGACCTTCGACCAGGCCTTGCAGAACGCGCTTGAGCAGCACGCGGTGACGACGATCCATGCGCCGCATCAGGGCGTCTGGCGCCATCTGAACACGCTCCTGAAAACACACCCGGGCCGCTTCCGCTTCACGCTCTGCAGACCCGATCCGTTTTCCGCGACGCAGCAGCGCTTTGCGCCACACGAGGCATGGGCTGCTTCGATGTCGTCCGATTCCTCGCTTGCCGGACTTGCGGCGCCCCAGGCGATCCGTCCATCCTTGTCGCCTGCGCGGTATTCCGCGCTGCACCGACAGTTCCTGAGCATTCCCGGCGATTCCGACGTCGGGAAGCTGCGTGCCTTGTGCGACATAGCCCGCCTGCTGCCGCCCGGCGACCTGCTCGAGGTGGGATGCCTGTACGGGCGATCGGCATTTGCGCTGGGCTATCTGGCCCGCCAGTACACGCTGGGCAGCATGATCTGCGTCGATCCGTGGAACACCGCCGAACTGACCGACCAGGGCGCCGCCGCCGCGATCATCAACGTCGAACTCGCCAACACCGACATCGACAGCGAAAAAATCTTCCGGGTATTCCTGAATGCCGCAGCCTTGCTCGACAACGTGGGGTATATCCGTGCAACTTCCGAGAAAGCGACAGGCCAGTATGAGGCGGCCATCCGCAGCGGCGCGCTGCACAGTCCCGAACTGGGCAGCATCCCGGTCAGCGGGAAGCTGAGCCTGCTGCACGTCGACGCCAATCATCGCTACGACCACGTGCGGCGGGACGTCGAGCTATGGAGTCCTTATCTCGCCGAGGGCGGCTGGCTGCTGCTGGACGACTATGTGTGGGCGTTCGGCGACGGCCCGCGGCGGGTGGGCGACGAACTGCTCGGCAGCCCCCTCTACGATTCGGCGTTCGTCAGCGGCGACACCCTGTTCCTGCGCCGTACCGGCGTGAATTGAGGCGCGCGCCTCAACTGCTACACCATGTCCGCCACATCTCCCGGTAGGCGGCTTCCAGGTGGCGCGTGACGGTTTCCGGGCCATAGTTCGACGCACTCATCCGCTCGCGCAGGGATTGCCGGATTCGATCCAGTCCCGGCAAGTCCTGCGCCATCCGCATGACGAGCTGAAAATAGTCTTCCTCGTTGTGCGTGATGAAGTCGCTCAGGCCGACACGCGACAGCAAGGGAACCGCGCAGCGCGACACCATGTGTTCGCCGGCGAGGGTGATGACCGGCACCCCCATCCACAGTGAGTGCATCGTGGTGGTGCCGCCGTTGTAGGGGAAGGGGTCGAGCGCCAGGTCGATCGTGTGATGCAGCGCCAAGTACTCGCTGAACGACATGCGCGGCTGCAGGATCAGCCGATCGGCTTCCACGCCCGCCTGGCCGAACCGTTCGATCACCCGCTGCCGGACGCCGTCATCCGTTATGTTGCCAAGCATCAGCCTGGCGTGCGGTAGTGCTTCCAGGATCCGTGCCCACAGATGGACGACCGATGGGTTGATTTTGATCAGATTGTTCAGGGAGGCGAACACGAAGGTGTCGGCGCTCAGGGCCGGCAAGGGATTGACGGACGGACAGCCCGGTGCCGGCCGGTAGGCCACGCCCGAGTCCGGCATGCGCACCAGCGATTCGCTGTGGTAGCGCTCGGTCAGCCCGGGTGGGTCCATTTCCGCATTGGTGATCCGGTAATCCATCGCGGTCAGCCCGGTGGACCCGGCGTAGCCGATCCATGTGGCCTGCACCGGCGCCGGTTTGCGGGCGAACACCGGCAGGCGGTTGTAGCCGGTATGTCCGGACAGGTCGACCAGGATGTCGATGCCGTCCGCGCGAATGCGTTCGGCGAGTTGCTCGTCGCTCATTTTCGAACAGGCCAGCCAGTGATCGGCGTGGGCGGCGATCTGCTCGGTATGGGCATCGCGCTTGATGTGGTTGTAATAGCAATAGATCTCCACCTGGGACTTGTCGTGTCCGGCCAGGATCGGCTCGATGAAGAAGGCCACCGCATGATTGTAGAAATCCGCGGAGACATACCCGATCCTGAGGCGCCGCTCGGGGTCGCGGCTGTTTGCGTGGGCCCGCCAATGCGCCTTGAGCGGAGTTTCGAAACGCTCGGCGTAGCGCTGGTGTTCGCTGAATACTTCCGCCGGCGTGACGGTGTCCATGTACTGCATCGTATACAGCAGGTTGCTGTAGGCGATCGTGGAATCCGGCTTGAACGACAGGACCTGACGGTAACAGGCAATGGCCTCATCCAGCCTGCCTTGCGCCTGGAGCGTATTGCCCAGGCCGTTGTAGGCTTCGGCGAAATCCGGCTTGAGCAGCAGGGCCTGCCTGCCACATGCGGCGGCTTCGTCCAGCCGGCCGCGTTCCCTGAGGGCGTTTCCCAGACTGTTGTAGGTCTCGGCGGAGTCGGGCCTGATCTCGAGCGCCCGCTTGTTGGAGGCGATGGCTTCGTCCAAACGGCCCAGCGCATAGAACGCCTCGCCCAGATTGCTGTAGGCCTCGGCGAAATCCGGCTTGATCGAAACGGCTTGCCGGCAGCAGGCGATCGTTTCGTTCAGCTTGTCCTGCTTCTGGAAAATGACGCCCAGGTTGTTGTAGGCCTCGGCGAAATCCGGCTTGAGCCGGATGGCCTGCTGATAGGCCTCGGCCGCCTCGTCCTGCTTGTCCTGGTCCTTCAGCACATTGCCCAGGTTGTTGTACGCGTCGGCATAGTCAGGCTTGAGTTCGATCGCCCGCCGGTAGCTGGCGGCTGCTTCGTCCAGGTCTTCCCGCTCCCTCAGCGCATCGCCCAGGTTGTAGTGCACTTCCACCAGATCCGGATCGAGCCGGAGGGCCTTGCGGTAGCTGGCGATTGCCTCGTCCAGCCGGCCTTGCGTCTGCAGCGCATCGCCCAGGTTGCTGTGCAGCTGGGCATAGTTCGGCGTGAGCGCGACGGCCTTGCGGTAGCTGGCGATCGCCTCGTCCATCCGGCTCTGTTCCTTGAGCGCATTCCCCAGGTTGTAATGGGCGTTGGCATGATTGGGCTGCAGCGCAATGGCTTGCCGGTAGCGGGCGATCGCCTCGTCCAGCGCGCCTTGCGCCATCAGCACCACCCCCAGGTTGTTGTGCCCGTCAGCAAAGTTCGGCGCGATCTCGGTCACACTGCCGAGCAGGATGGCCGCCACATCGAGCATGCCGATCTGATACGCGATCATCCCTTGCATATGCAAGGCATCCGGATGATTGGGCGACAGTTGCAGGATCTGCTGGCAAACCGCGTCGGCCTCGCGCAACTGCCCGGCCTGGTAGTGCTCGGAGGCGCGCTGCAAGGCATTCACGAGATCCATCGCCGCCGAAGCGGGGGAGGCGGGTTGCCCTGCCGTGAGCAGGCAGCACTGCTTGTACTTCTTTCCGCTTCCGCACGGACACGGATCGTTACGCGCGATTTTCTGGGTTGTCATGGCACATTAGGGGACGGAGGCGGAGCCGGTTCAGCGGCTATTGTAGCGATCCTTGGAGAAGGCCCGCACGATCGCGGCGCGAATGAACGGAAACGTGGACCAATCGACGACGAACCGGCCATCCGCAAATGCGCTGTCTTCGCTTCCGGGCAGCATCAAACCGGGATAAAACGCCCATCCGCCACCCCATAGTCATTTCCTATATAAGTCATTGACATTAAGTCTTTGAAAATGGCAATCGCTTGATTGATGATTGGGGTCGTCAATAATTTCTGTTGCTGCGCCTCTCGGTTTTGCACGGTCTTGCGATGCGAAGGCGCCAGGATCGTTGATGTTCTGGAGGATCAAACAAAAATCCTCTCAGGATAAGGAGGATTTTGTACTGAAAATTAAGGATTCTTGGATGCGTTAAACGATGGCGTGAAGCCTTTTGCCGCGATACGTGTATTGGGCCGTGCGGTCTTTGGCCAAATCACCGGGATCTCCGGACAGAGGCATCACCCCGCCAGCTCAAGCGAACGCCACCACCGGATGTCCGGGGTGCCTGTCTTGCTAGTCTTTCATGGCGTGTCGATCAAACGAATCGACATGCCTTCCCCCACGGGAAACCTCGCCGAGCTGCTAACGCTACTCCTCTTGATACGCATCAATGAATCCCCCTAATCGTTGATGGACGCTTGCATGGAAACTATATGGTCAATCTAACGGAATTCGGGATAGTTGTAAGGAAAGCGAGGCTTGACGCCAAGGTGACCCAGAGCGAAATGGCGGCCGCATTGGGCGTGACCTCGGCTTTTTTAAGTAATTTGGAAAAAGGGCGAAGCAAGATCCCGGAAGAATGGGCAACGAGAATCGAATCGTTCTTCAAGCATAAAGGTATCGCCACGCCGAACCTGCGCAAACTGGCAGATGTGGCGAACCGCTCAATCTCGCTGGAAGGCATGAACCCACAGAAAGCGATGATGCTGGCTGCATTCGCAAGGGCAAGCTTTTCCCAGCAGCAGATGGAAAAATTCTCGCAACTGCTCGGCGAAATCAAAGAGAACTAGCCGAGGCTGATTGTCGACCCTGAACGGGCGCATGCGAAGGGCGGCAACTGGAAATGAAAAAGGCCCGCATTGTTGCGGGCCTTTTTGTATCTGGCTCCCTGATCGGAGATCAACCGAGGATCTCGGATTT
>NZ_MEGP01000040.1:0-13535 GCF_001725555.1 Thiobacillus sp. SCN 63-57
GTCGGATGTCGTGATCGCCTTGCTGTTGATTTCGTAGGCACGCTGGGTCTGGATCATGTTGACCATCTCTTCCACGACGTTGACGTTCGAGGTTTCGACATAGCCCTGATTGAGCGTGCCGGCGCCGTTGCTGCCGGGTGCGTTGGAGCTCGGCGTGCCCGATGCGGCGGTTTCGGCATAGAGGTTCTCGCCCAGGCTCTGCAGGCCGGCCGGATTGACGAACATCGCCAGCTGCAGGGTGCCGACGGTCACCGGCGTGGACGACCCGGCCTGCTGCACCGACACCGTGCCGTCGCGCCCGATGGTCAGGGTCTGGGTATCGGGGGGAATCGTGATGGCCGGCTGCACCGCATAGCCGCTGGACGTCACCAATTGGCCGTTGGAATCGGCCTGGAAGGAGCCGTCGCGCGTGTAGGAGGTCGTGCCGTCCGGCATCAGCACCTGGAAGAAACCGTTGCCCTGGATCGCCACGTCCTTGGCGTTGCCGGTCTGCTGCAGATTCCCTTGCGTGAAGATGCGCTCGGTGGCCACCGTTTTCACGCCGGTGCCGATCTGCAGGCCGGAAGGCAGCTGCGTCTGCTCGGACGACTGCGCGCCGGGCTGGCGGATGGTCTGATACAGCAGGTCCTCGAACACTGCACGCGCGCGCTTGAACCCGCTGGTGCTGACGTTGGCGAGGTTGTTGGAAATCACGTCCATTTGCGTCTGCTGCGCATCCAGACCGGTTTTGGCAATCCACAGTGAGCGAATCATGTCGGTTCCTTCAAGAATTGGGGGATCAGTTCATCGACAGCAACTGGCCGGCCTTGCTGTCGTTGCTCTCTGCGTTCTGCAGCAGCTTCATGTTCATGTCGAACGAACGGGCCAGCGAGATCATGTTGACCATGGCGTCGACGACGTTGACGTTGCTCGACTCAAGCGCGCCGCTGACCACTTTCACATTGGGATCGGCTTCCGCCGTCTGGCCATCCTTCATGCGGAACAGGCCATCGTCGCCGCGCACCAGATCCGCCGTGGGCGGGTTCACCAGTTTCAGCTTGCCGACCGAAGTGAGGCCGGTGGCGGCGGAACCGTCGGGCACCAGCGAGATCGTGCCGTCCTTGCCGATGGCGACGTTGCGACCCGGCGGGATGGACAGCGGGCCGCCGTCGCCCATGACGTTGAGGCCGTCATGGGTCTGCAGCACGCCGTTCTCGTCCATCTTCAGGCTGCCGTTGCGGGTATAGGCTTCGCTGCCGTCGGCCGCCTGCACCACGATCCAGCCGTCGCCCTGCACCGCCACGTCGAGGTCGCGACCGGTCTGCTGGATCGCACCGGACCGGAAATCGCTGCCGGTGGTGGAGTCGACCACGAACGCCCGGGTGGGCAGGATCGCGCCCTGCACCGGCACCGCGCGGAACTGGTCGATCTGCGCACGGAAGCCCGTGGTGGTCGCGTTCGCCAGGTTGTTCGACGTGGTCGCCTGCTGCTCCAGCGCGTGCTTCGCGCCGGTCATGGCGGTGTAGATGAGACGGTCCATACGGCCCCCTTAAATGCTCACGGCATCAACGCAGGTTGACCAGGGTCTGCATCACCGCATCCTGGGTCTTGATGGTCTGCGCGTTGGCCTGGTACACCCGCTGCGCGGTGATCATGTTGACCAGCTCGGCGGTGAGGTCGACGTTGGAATCTTCCACGGCCGACGACTGCAACACGCCCAGGCTGCCCGAGTTGGGCGTGCCGACCAGCGGCGACCCCGAGGTCGAGGATTCGGTCCACATGTTGTTGCCCATCTGCTGCAGGCCGTTGGGGTTGGAGAAATTCGCCAGCACCACCTGGCCCAGCACGGCCGACTGGCCGTTGGTGTAACGGCCCAGGACCACGCCATCGGAGCCGACGTTGAAGCCGGCCAGGCGACCCGAGGTATAGCCGTTCTGATCCAGCGTGTTGACGCTGAACGCGGACCCGAACTGGGTGGTGCCGGTGTAATCGAAGGTGACGGGGAAAGGCGAGGTCGCGCCCGTTGCCGTGGCCGGCACGTTGATGGCCGCAAGCGGCATCGCAGTCGTCAGGGCGCCGCTGGCGTTGAAATTCAGCGTGGCGACCGGGCCTGCGCCGATCTGGGTACCGTCGTTGGCCGCATACACATCCCACGCGCCGGATGGCCGCTTCACATAGTAGGTTTGCAGCGTCTGGGAATTGCCCAGGCTGTCGTAGACCGATACCGCGGTCGAATTGTGGAAGGTGGTCGGGTCGTTCATGTTGAACGGCGTGACGGTTCCGTCGATCGGCGTGCTGCCCGAATCCAGGTTGAGCACGGCGGTCACGTCCGTGGTGATGTTCGGCACCAGGTCGGCCGTATTGATCCGGATCGGCGACGGTGCGCCGACCGACAGCACGCCGCTCGCATTCGCCGTATAGCCGGTCAGTTTGGCCCCGGTCGGGTTGACGATGTAACCGCTCTTGTCGAGCTGGAACTGGCCGTTGCGCTGGTAGGCGATCTCGCCGTTGGTGTCCATGCGGAAGAAGCCGCCTCCATTGATCGCCATGTCCAGCGGATTGTTGGTGGAGGTGATGTTGCCCTGGGTGAACTGCTGGGTCACCTGCGAAACCTTGGTGCCGATGCCGACGTTGGAGCCGCCGGCACCCGTCAGGGAGTTGGCGTAGACGTCGGCGAACTGGGCCTGGGACTGCTTGAATCCGACCGTGCCGGAGTTGGCTACGTTATTGCCGATGACGTCCAGGTTCTTTGCGGCGGCGTTGAGTCCGCTCAATCCTTGCTGAAAACTCATGTTCTGCTCCTTGTGATGATGACTGGCGGCTTATCCGGCACGCCGACTCGAACTGCTCAGAAAATCTGCCGGATATCGGCATACCCCACGTTCGTATTGCCCGCCAGATTCAACTGCACGCCCTGGCTGTTCTGCGAAACGCTGTTGACCGTCCCCAGGTTCAGGGCGGTGCTGTCGATTGCCTGGCCGCCCTGGACGGCATCGATCTTGAAGCTGTACTTGCCCGCGGGCGCGGCCGTCCCGGTGTCCGTCAGGCCATCCCATGCCACCACGTTCACGCCCGCGTCGCGCGAACCCAGCGTCAGCTTGCGCACCAGGGAGCCCGATGCGTCGTAGATGCTGGCCGTGATCTTGTCGGCGGGGCGCGACAGTTCGAATCCCACGACGTTCTCGAGCTGGGCCGGGCTGATCGTATCGCCCGGAACCAGGACCGTCCGCCCGATCAGGCTGGCGGCCTGCGACATCTGGTTGGTGCCCAGGCTGGCGGCCATCGCCTGCAGGCTGCTGTTCATGTTCTCGATACCCTGCACCGTGCTGAGCTGGGCCATCTGGCTGGTCACCTGCGCGTTGTCGAGCGGGTTCAGCGGATCCTGATTCTTCATCTGGGCCACCAGCAGGCTCAGGAAGCGATTCTGCGTATCCGCCACGCTGCTCTTCGAGGACGTGGATGCGCTTGTGCCAAACAGGCTGTTTACATTACT
This sequence comes from Thiobacillus sp. SCN 63-57, assembly GCF_001725555.1. Taxonomy (NCBI): domain Bacteria; kingdom Pseudomonadati; phylum Pseudomonadota; class Betaproteobacteria; order Nitrosomonadales; family Thiobacillaceae; genus Thiobacillus; species Thiobacillus sp. SCN 63-57. The sequence continues at coordinate 3,473 of NZ_MEGP01000040.1, forward strand.
GGTGTCTTGTACGGTGCTCATGGTCGTTCCTCGTTATCGCTGCTGTTCACTGTCCCAGGCTCAGGGTCTTGAGCAGCAGGGTCTTGGTGGTATTCATCATGTCCACGTTGGACTGGTACGAGCGCGAGGCGGAGATCATGTTGACCATCTCCTCCACCACATTGACATTGGGCATGGTCACGTAGCCTTTCTCGTCGGCGAGCGGATTCTTGGGGTCGTACACCTGCTTCATCGGCGACTGATCCTCGACCACCGCGGCCACGTTCACCCCGGTCGCGCCGTTCTCGCCTACCGGCGTGGCGGCGAACACGACCTGCTTGGCCTTGTAGGGCGTGCCGTCGGCGCTGGTCGCGCTGTCGGCGTTGGCCAGGTTGCTGGCGACGGTATTCAGCCGCTGCGACTGGGCGTTCATGGCCGAGCCGGCCACGCTGAAGATGTTGGACAGTGACATGCGCTATGCTCCTTATCCCTGGATCGCCGCCATCATGGTCTTGATCTGCTGCGTGATCCGGGTCAGATTGAATTCGTAGTGAACGGCGTTGTCGGCGAAGGCGGCGCGTTCGGCATCCATGTTCACCGTGTTGCCGTCGACGCTGCCCTGGGCCGGCGTGCGGTACAGCAGCCCGGCTTCCGCCGCCACGCCCGGGTTGCCCGCCAGATGGCCGGGGGCGGTGGTGGCCAGCGCCGTGCCGTCGGTCGCGGACGTGCCCTGCAACGCGCTCTGCAGGGCGGTCTTGAAATCCAGGTCGCGCGCCTTGTAATTCGGCGTGTCGGCGTTGGCGATATTGGAAGCCAGCACCTGCTGGCGCTGCTCGCGTATGCGTAGCGCCTGGGTGTTGAAATTCAGCATGTCATCAAGCCGGTTCAGCATGGTTTTCACCTCTTTCAGCCGCAAAGCCTTTTTGCGATGACTGCATCCTAGGTACTCGCCTGTCCATTCAATCGAACGATAAAGGGCACAAAGCCCGTTCATTTCGCCGTTTAAGATGGGGCGACGCTCCCTACAATGCGGCAGTGTGAGAAACCGAGCCAAGGAGTCGACATGGCACACAAACGTATCCGGGCCCTGGCAGGCCGACTGGGCGCCGGCCTGGCATTCGTGGCCGGCCTGGTTCTGCCCGCCGTGGCCCCCGCAGCGGACCAGCAGGACCCGGCCGCCATCCAGGCGCACGCCGAGCAGTTCCTGAAAAAACAGACCGCCGGCCTGCCCGGCAAGGTGACGATCCAGGTTGCCGCGCCGCGCGCCGCGCTGCCCGCCTGTTCCGCATTCGACGCCTTCCAGCCCACTGGCAGCCGCAGCATGGGGAAAACCACGATCGGCGTGCGTTGCCTGGCGCCCAGCCGATGGACGGTCTACCTGGCGGCGCAGATTCGCGTAATGGGGTCGTACGTCGTGACCCGCGAGCCACTGCCCGCCAACCACATCCTGAGCGCGGACGACCTCACGCTGCGCGAAGGCGATCTGGGCAGCCTGCCGGCCGATGTCGTCACCAATGCCGATGACCTGAAGGGATACCGCACCGTATCGGGGGTGGCCGCCGGGGCGCCGCTGCGCAATGCGCTGCTGCGCCCTCCGCTCGCCGTGCAACAGGGGCAGAGCACCCGCCTGGTGATGAACGGGCCGGGCTTTTCCATCCAGAGCGAAGGCCAGGCGCTGGCCAACGCCAGCCGGGGCGACCGGGTCCGGGTGAAAACCCCTTCCGGCGAAGTGGTCAGCGGCGTGGCGCAGGACGGCCAGCGGGTGGTCGTCGCCTTCTAAATCGGGTAGATTGGATCGGGCAGACTTCAGAAAGTCCGTAAATTGACGTTACTGAGTTAGCTTAAGAAACCGAGCACCTGCCCGATCAGGAAACTGCCATGAAAATCGATCCCGGCCTGAAACCGATCACCCTGCCGAATTCCGTCGAAACCCGCCCCGGCAAGGCCGAAGACGCCAAGCCCGCTGATGCCCAGAAGACGGATGTCAACCTGAGTCCGCGCGCCCTCCAGCTGAAACAGCTGGAATCGCAACTGGCGGCGATTCCGGTCGTCGACCGCGCCCGCGTGGACAGCATCAAGCAAGCCATCACCCGCGGGGAATACACCATCAATACCGGAAACATTGCGGAAAACCTGCTCAACTCGGTCAAGGAAATGCTCCATGTCGCCAAGTGATCCGTCCTCCAGCCCGGCCCTGATCGCCAAACTGACGATGGAAGGCGCGGCCTGGCAGGCCCTGCTGAATGTCATGGGCGAAGAGGAACGCGCACTGGTAGACGGCGAAGCCGATCGCCTGGCCCCACTGAACGCCTCCAAGCTGTCGCAACTGCAAACGCTCAGCAACCTGGCGCGCACGCGCCATGACGATCTGCTGGCGGCCGGCCACACCCCCGACCACGCCGGGATGGATGCCTGGCTGACCCAGCATGGCCAGCCCGAACATCTCGCACGCTGGCAGCAGCTGTGCGACATGGAACAACGGGCACGCGCCCTGAACCAGCGTATCGGCACGCTGATCGATATGCGTCTGGCTTCCACCCGCCAGGCGCTCAATGTGCTGGTCCACGCCGCGACCAATCAGAACGGCCTGTACGACCAGGCTGGCCAGTCCGTCGCCGCCAGCAAGGGCAAGCCCCTGGCAGCAGCCTAAGCCTGCGCCCCAGGCGCTAGCGTTCGAAACGTCCGGGCGCGATCGCCCGCATCAACTCGATTTCCAGTGGCCAGGGCTGGCCGGTCATCTGATCGGCCAGCGCCTCGCCCAGCACCCCCGCCCACACGACACCGCGCGAGGCATAGCCCGCCGCGACATACAGTCCGGTCTGCCCGTCGACTGCGCCCACCAGCGGCAGCCGATCCGGCAGGGTAGCGCGCAACGAGGCGCGGCCACTCACCTGCCCCACGGCCACACGCTCGCCCACGCCCGGCAGGATCGCCTCCAGCCGGGCCAGGTTGGCGAGATCGCTTTCCAGGCGGGGTGACGTGTCGTCGTCATCGTGTTCGTACGTAGCGCCGACCAGCGGTTGTGCGCTTGTGCCCTTCAGGGTGCCCGGCGTCACATAGCCTTCACGGGCAATCACCCGCCGGATGTCCGGCAGGCTGCCGGGCGGCAAGCGCGTGATCTGCCCGCGCACGGTATTGAGCGGCCAGCGCTGCCCGTGCACCAGTGTCGGGGCGTCGCGCGCGTTTGCCAGCACCACGGCATCGGCCTCGGCCAGTACCGTGCCTTCCCGATCCATGACGTGCCATCCCGCCGCAACGCGCGTCACGCGCGCAACGGCACAGTTCGTCTGCACACGGATGGCCGGATGGCCGAGCCAGGCACGGCACAGGCTCCCCGGAACCACCCAGCCCGCTGCCGGGTAATACACACCGGGGGCTGTCACCGGCCAGTTCGCCAGCTCGCGTGCGGCCGCCTGTTCCACCCAATACGCATAATCGGTCGGCGGCATCGTGGCCGCCAGTGCCTGCCGCTGCTTCGCGGCCGCTTCCGCATTCTTGGCCAGATGCAGCACGCCACAGCGCGCCCACTCGATGCCCTCCAGCATCGCCCATGCGCGCAGGTCGTGCAGGAAGGCCGCCCGCGTCAGGCGCGTCGCAAGGGTGTCGTCGCGCGAGATCACCGGCCGGAACACCGCCACCGGATTGCCCGAAGCCGCCTGCGCCGGTGAACCGGCACGCTCCAGCACGGTAACCGCCACGCCACGCTGTGCCAGCGCATGAGCCACGGCAGCGCCTGCCACACCGGCGCCGACGACGGCGACATGCCGCGGCACCGCAGCGTCGGCCCGGCGGCTTTCCTCCTGGAAACGTGCGTGCAGGCAATGCCGCTTGCGGCCGTAGCCCACCCGCTTCTCGCAGACGAAACCGATCCGCCCTAGGCCCTCGCGTACCGAGGCCGCCACGGTATAGGTCGCGGCCATCGCGCCCGGCCGGGCCAGCGGCACCAACGCGTCGAACAGCGCGGGCTGCCACAGGTCGGCGTTGCAGTCGGGTGCGAAGCCATCCAGGTAGAACGCGTCCACCTCGGCCTGCACCTGCGGCAGGCAATCGAGCGCGTCGCCCAGCATCAGGGTGAGCTGCACGCGCCCGTCGTCGAGCGCGATGCGGTGGAAACCCGGCGTCAGCGTCGGCCAGTTCGCCAGCAGTTCTTCCGAGAGCGGTGCGAATTCCGGCCACTGTGCATGCAGCCGCGCCAGGTCTTCGGTACGGAACGGGTGTTTCTCGACCGACAGGAAATGCAGCCGCGCGGGACGCGCCGGGTCGTCTCGCCAGGCCGCCCAGGTCGCCAGGAAATTCAGCCCGGTGCCGAAGCCGGTTTCCAGCACGACGAAATTGCTCCGCTGAGACCACGCCTGCGGCAGCCCGCAGCCCTGCAGAAAGACATGGCGCGCCTGCCCGGCGCCGCCGTCGGCGGAATGGTAGATGTCGCCGTAGGCGGCGGAATACGGGACGCCGTCCTTGAATTCGAGGCGGGCAGGGGCGATGGTTTTCAGCATGGCCGAATGTTACATTGAGGCAGTTCACTGTCGTCTCTCCCATCATGCCAAAACCCAAAACCGGGCTTCGCCTTATCGTCATCGTGTTGGCCGTCGCTGCGCTTGCCTATGCCGGCTGGTACTTCACCCGTCCCAAGCCGCCCGAAGTCGAACTCGCCACGATCGAACGCGGCACGGTCGAATCGACGGTGGTCAACACCCGCGCCGGCACGGTCAAGGCCTGCCGCCGCGCCAAGCTGGCTCCGGTGGCAGGCGGCCAGATCGTCAAGCTGTGGGTGAAGGAAGGCGAACGCGTGAAGACCGGCCAGCCGCTGCTCGAACTGTGGAACCGCGACCTCGCCGCGCAGCGCGAGCTGGCCACCCGCCAGCTGACCACCAGCGAGGAACGCCGCCGCGAGGCCTGCATCATGGCCGACAACGCACAGCGCGATGCCGATCGCACCGCTCAACTGGCCGCCAAGGGGTTTGTCAGCCCGCAGAGCACCGAAAACGCCCGCGCCGATGCACGTGCGCGCCAGGCCAACTGCGATGCGCTCGCCGCCGACGTCAAGCGCGCGCAGGCGCAGATCAGCGTCACGCAAGTCGGGCTGGAGCGCACCACGCTCACCGCGCCGTTCGCCGGCATCGTCGCGAAAATCACCGGCGAGGTCGGCGAATTCACCACACCCTCGCCGCCCGGCATCCCCACCCCGCCCGCGGTCGACTTGATCGACGACAGCTGCCTCTACGTGAGTGCACCGATGGACGAAGTCGACGCGCCCAAGCTGAAAGCCGGCCAGCCCGCGCGCATCACGCTCGACGCCCTGCCCGGCAAGGTCTTCGCCGGTCACGTCCGGCGTATCGCCCCGTACGTGACCGAGGTGGAAAAACAGGCGCGCACGGTCGATGTCGAGGTCGATTTCGACACGCCGCCGGAAGCGGCCCTGCTGGTCGGTTACAGCGCCGACGTGGAAGCCATCATCGAGCACCGCGACAAGGTGCTGCGCGTGCCCACCCAGGCGATCCAGCAGGACGGCACGGTGCTGGTGCTGGGCAAGGACGACACGCTGGAGACGCGCCATCTGAAAACCGGGCTGGCCAACTGGGCGTTCACGGAAGTCGTCAGCGGCCTCGGGGCCGGCGACCGCGTGCTGCTGTCCTTCGACCAGGAGAACGTGAAGGCCGGCCTGAAGGTCGCTCCCAAGCCCGCGCAGCCATGATCCGCCTCACCTCGATCACGCGCGTGTTCCGCATGGGCGACCAGGAAGTGCGCGCGCTCAATGGCGTCAACCTCGACATCGCGTCGGGCGAATACGTGTCCATCATGGGCCCTTCGGGCTCGGGCAAGTCCACCCTGCTGAACGTCGTCGGTCTGCTCGATCGTCCCGACAGCGGACGCTACGAACTGGACGGTTCCGACGTCACCGACCTGTCCGAGACCGAGCGGGCACGCGTGCGCCGGGAAAAGATCGGCTTCGTGTTCCAGTCCTTCCATCTCGTGCCACGGCTCACCGCAGCCGAGAACATCGAGTTGCCGCTGATGTTGGAAGGTATCGCCCCGGCCGAGCGCAAGTCGCGCGTCGACACCGCACTCGATGCCTTCGACCTCAAAGACCGCGCCCGCCATCGCCCGGCCGAACTTTCCGGCGGCCAGCGCCAGCGCGTGGCGATCGCGCGCGCCACCATCCTGCGCCCCACGGCGCTCCTGGCCGACGAGCCGACCGGCAATCTCGACCACCGCATCGGCGCCGAAGTGATGGAACTGCTGGAAGGCCTGCACCATGCCGGCACCACGCTGATCGTCGTCACCCACGACCGCGAACTCGGCGCGCGCGCGCATCGCCACATCGCGATGCGGGATGGCGAGATCGTGGGGGATGAAAAATGAAGGCGGCCACTGTTCGGCCTGTGCTAGGCAAGGGATGTACCAAAGTGGGCACAGAGCTTCGACAGGCTCAGCCCGAACGGTGGTTGGGTTGCGTGTGTGCGAAAGCCCGCCCCCTTAGCCCGTTCGCCCTGAGCCCTTCGACTATGCTCAGGAGAGCCCTGTCGAAGGGCAGCATTGTCACTGACCTGTCATCCACACGTGTTTCGACACGCTCAACACGAACGGCCCCCCGGATCGCCCGATGAACCTGCGCGACACCCTGACCCTCTCCTTCTCAACCGTGGTGAGCTACCGCACCCGCTCGCTGCTCATCGTGCTGGCGATGGCGCTCGGCGTGGCGGCGGTGGTGGTGCTGACGGCGCTGGGCGAAGGTGCGCGCCGCTACGTGGTGGGGCAATTCTCCTCGCTCGGCACCAACCTGGTCATCGTGCTGCCGGGCCGCGCCGAGACCTCGGGCGGCCTTCCCGGCGCGGCGCTGGGACAGACACCGCGCGACCTGACCCTCGACGACGCCCTTTTCATCAGCCACCTGCCGCAGGTCAAGCGCTATGCGCCGCTCAATGTGGGTGTGGCCGAACTCTCCGCCGGCGGGAAACTGCGCGAGGTGACCGTGCTCGGCAGCACGGCCGAACTGCTGCCGATCCGCCACATGAAACTGTCGCAGGGCAGTTTCCTCGCACACGGCTCGGAACGCAGCGCGCAGATCGTGCTGGGCAGCGTGCTGGCGCATGAATTCTTTCCCGACGGCAACGCCGTCGGCCAGCGCGTGCGCCTCGGCGACAGCCGATTTATGGTCTCGGGCGTACTGGCTGTCCAGGGCGAATCGATGGGTTTCAATTCCGACGAGATCGCCATCATCCCGGTCGACTACGCGCAGGAACTGTTCAACACCAACACCTTGTTCCGCATCCTGGTCGAGGCTCGCAGCCGCAACGCCATCGAGCCGGCCAAGGCCGCCATCGCCCACGCTCTGAAGCTGCGCCACGACGGCGAGGAGGATGTGACCGTCATCACCCAGGACGCCATCCTCGCCACCTTCGACCGCATCCTGCGCGCGCTGACCCTGGGCGTGGCGGGCATCGCCGCGATCAGCCTGGCGGTGGCCGGCATCCTGGTGATGAACGTGATGCTGGTCGCGGTCGCGCAGCGCACCTCGGAAATCGGCCTGCTGAAAGCCCTCGGCGCGCCCGCGTCCGACATCCGCCGCCTGTTCTTCGCCGAGGCGCTGTGGCTGTCGCTGGCGGGCGGTGCCATCGGCTACGCGCTGGGGAACCTCGGCGCCTGGGGGATCCGCCTCGCCTACCCCACGCTCCCCGCCTGGCCGCCGGCCTGGGCCAGCGCGGCGGGCGTGGCGACCGCCCTCCTCACCGGCGTCATCGCCAGCCTGCTGCCCGCCGCGCGCGCGGCGCGGCTCGACCCCGTGCTTGCGCTGAGTGGAAAATGAGTTTCATCGACACCCTGGGCTTCGCCCTGCACGCCCTGACCGCGCATCGGCTGCGCACCTTCCTGTCCGCCACCGGCATCGCAGTGGGCATTGCCGCAGTGATCCTGCTCACCTCGATCGGCGACGGCATCCATCGATTCGTGCTGGCCGAGTTCACCCAGTTCGGCACCAACATCATCGTCGTCACCCCAGGCAAGATCAGCACGCACGGTGCCTCGGTCGGTGCCATCGGCAGCGCACGGCTGTTGACCATCGACGACGCATTGGCGCTGAAGGCCTCGCGCTACGCGCAATACACGAACTCCGGCGTGATGGGCAATGCGGAAATCCGCGCCCACGGCCGCAGCCGCCGCGTGACAGTCTATGGCGAAGGGCCGGATTTCTCGCGCGCGTTCAACATGCACGTCGCGGTCGGCCAGTACCTGCCCGCCGACGACCCGCGCAATCCGCGCGCCTATGCCGTGCTGGGCGCGAAAGTGCAAACCGAGCTGTTCGGCACGAGCAATCCGCTGGGCGCCACCCTGCAGGTCGGCGCGTCGCGCTTCCGCATCATCGGCGTCATGGCGCCCAAGGGCCAGGTGCTCGGCTTCGACCTCGACGACACGGTCTACATCCCCACTGCGCGCGCGCTGGAAGTGTTCAACCGCGAAGGCGTCATGGAAGTCCACGTCGCCTACAAGCCCGGTTCACCCCTGAAGGCCGTGGTCAAGGACATCGAACGCATCCTGGTCGCGCGCCACGGCCGCGAGGACTTCACCGTCACGCCGCAGCAGCAGATGCTCGACACGCTTTCCACCGTACTCGAAGTGCTCACCTTCGCCGTCGCCGCGCTCGGCGGGATTTCATTATTGGTCGGCGCAGTGGGCATGGTCACGCTGATGCACATCGCCGTGGCCGAGCGCGTCGCCGAGATCGGCCTGCTCACCGCGCTGGGCACGACGCGCGCGCAGATCCGCACGCTGTTTTTAATGGAATCGACCGTCCTGTCCACCCTGGGCGGGCTTGGCGGGTTGGCGGTCGGCGCCGGGATCGCCGGGCTGCTGAAGCTCACGGTCAGCGACCTGCCGGTCAATACACCTTGGGATTACGCTTTCGGCGCGCTCGGGGTGTCGGTGCTGATCGGGCTGGCCGCCGGCGTGGTGCCGGCGATGCGCGCAGCACGGCTCAACCCGGTGGATGCATTGCGCGCCGAATAAGGCCCCCTATCCCGCGACCATCCATCCATGGTGTCGCACAGGCAAGCCGCCCACCCGGCAGAAACCCGATTGACAGTTGTCCTACAAGCGGGTGCGCCGTCGACCTATACGAATGGAACGGCACTCCCATTAAATTTTCATCTGCGTCGCCGATCTCACAGCACCCCCCGTTCGGTACGTAAGTAGCCAGGCTGCATCCTTGGCGCCCATCCATTTCGTAAGGAGATCCGCATGAAACACGTACCCAGTATCGCTGCATTCGCCCTCGCTTCAGGCCTTGCCCTGCTGGCAACCGGATGTGACCGCAAGCCCGCCGATCAGCCGGCCGATACAGCCAGCCCGACGACAGGCGAGAGAATGGACAATGCCATCGACCATACCAAGCAGGCAACCCAGGACCTGGGCAACTCGCTGGAACAGAAAGCCGACCAGGCAGGACAGGCCATCGACGACGCCACGATTACGACGTCGATCAAAGGCAAGTATCTGGCCGACGATACCCTCAAGGGTCTCGACATTTCGGTTGAAACGGACCACGGCGTGGTGATGCTGAGCGGTACGGTACAGAGCGATTCGGCCAAAGAGCTCGCCACGAAGATTGCTCAGGGCGTAGAGGGCGTGGTAAGCGTCAACAACCAGCTCACCGTCAAATAAGCCCGCTCCTTGGAACCGGTCAGCGCTTTCCGCCTGTCATGGCTCCGACGCCTCATGAGTGGCCTGGAAACTCGCTACGCCCGCCAGCGCTACCGAGGTGCTCGGGCAACAATTCGTCGCTTCCGTCCATGTCCCCCACTTCGTCATAACGCAGGGGGCGGGCGCGTCCTTGCAAGAAATCGCCGCCCGTTATCTCGGCCAGGATCACCATGTGGTCGCCCGCCGGATGCCTTGATACGGCGCGGCAGTCGAGATAGGACAGTCCTTCATCCAGGATCGGGGCGCCTGAGGGCGCTGCGTGCCAGGCTACTGCGCTCAGTTTGTCCTCGTCCTGGGCGCTATGGTTGCCGAAGAAGTCTGCGAGGGCACATTGGTCACGCTGCAATACCGTCACTGCGAACACGCCGCTTTCCACGAGCAAGGGATA
>NZ_MEGP01000041.1:0-12968 GCF_001725555.1 Thiobacillus sp. SCN 63-57
GCCGACCTTGGCTTCGATCTCGCCCTGGTCGTTCTTGAATTCTTCGAGAGGAATCAGGCTCTCGGACTTGAGGCCGGCATTCACCGTCACGAAGTTGTGGTCGATGCCGACGATTTCGGCGGTGATGACTTCACCCTGGCGCATTTCCTGGTGCTCGAGGGACTCCTCGAACAGGGCGGCAAAGCTTTCCATGGACTCGGGGGCGGAAGCAGCGGTAGCAGTAGACATTAAGAACCTTCTTGTCCGTCGGTGAGGACGGGGTTAGTTGCACATCGCCAGCCTGCGGGCGCAGGTCTGACACGTTTGATTACTTCATTGCTTGCTGCGGGCCTTGCATAAAGCGTAGTGCGCCAGCACCGCCTGCACTGCCGATTCGATATCCATATGGGTCGTGTCGAGCAATAGCGCATCCGGCGCGGGTTTCAGCGGTGCGACGGTGCGGGCGGAATCGCGCGCATCGCGGGCCTGCATATCCGCAACAAGGGCCGTTAGACTAGCAGAGTTCCCCTTTTCGATCAACTGCTTATAGCGCCGCTCGGCGCGCGCCTCGGCGCTGGCGGTGAGGAAGACCTTGGCCACTGCCGCGGCGAACACCACGGTGCCCATGTCGCGGCCGTCGGCCACCAGGCCGGGGGGCTGGCGGTAGGCGCGCTGGCGGTCCAGCAGGGCCGCGCGCACCGCCGGCAGGGCCGCCACTTTCGAGGCGCCTTCGCCCACGGCTTCTGCACGGATCGCGTCGGTCACGTTCTCGCCCGATAGCCAGACCGAGCCGTCGTGGAAGCTTGCCGGCAAATGGGCGGCCAGTTCCGCCACCCTCGCCTCGTCGTCCAGCGCCACGCCCTGCTTCATCGCCGACAGCGCGGTCAATCGGTACAGCGCGCCGCTGTCGAGAAAATGAAAGCCCAGCGCGGTCGCCACCCGCTCGGCCACGGTGCCCTTGCCCGAGGCCGAGGGGCCGTCGATGGTGATCACGGGTGAGGGGTGAGGAGTGAGGGGTGAGGCGGCGTTCATTGGGCAATCCCCGCAAATGTCTTGAAATACGTCGGGAAGGTCTTGTTGACGCACGCCGGGTCGTTGATGCGCACCGGCACGCCGCCCAGCGTCACCAGCGACAGGCACATCGCCATGCGGTGGTCGTCGTAGGTATCGATCACAGTGTGAGGCGTGAGGCGTGAGGCGTGAGGCGGGGTGATGCGGATGAAATCCGCGCCCTCCTCCACCGTCGCGCCGACCTTGCGCAGCTCGGTTGCCATCGCGGCGATGCGGTCGGTTTCCTTGACCCGCCAGCTGGCGATGTTGGTCAGCATGGTCACCCCGTCGGCAAACAGTGCTGCGACCGCCAGCGTCATCGCGGCGTCGGGAATATGGTTGCAGTCGAGGTCGATCGCTTTCAGGCGGCCATCGGCCGGTGCGCTCGCCTCGATCCAGTTCGGCCCCATCGCAATCTGCGCGCCCATCTTTGCCAGCGCGTCGGCAAAACGCACGTCGCCCTGTACGCTGTCGCGCCCCACGCCCTCCACCCGCACCGGGCCGCCACCGATGGCGCCCGCGGCCAGGAAATAAGAGGCCGATGAAGCGTCGCCTTCGACCCAGATTTCGCCCGGGCTCTGGTAGCGTGCCGCTGCGGGAATGTCGAAGCGTTGCCAGCCGTCGCGCGCGATCTCCACGCCAAAGCGGCGCAACATCGCCAGCGTGATCCCGATGTAAGGTTTGGAAATCAGTTCGCCCGCCACTTCGATCGTGGTATTGCGCTGGCGCAGCGGCAAGGCCATCAGGAGGCCGGTGAGAAACTGGCTCGATACATCGCCGCGTACTTCGGTGGTGTCGCCGGCGATCTCCGCCGGATAGATCTTCAGCGGCGGGAAACCCTCCTGGCCGAGATAGTCGATGCGCGCGCCCAGCCGCCGCAGCGCGTCGACCAGATCGCCGATCGGCCGCTCATGCATCCGTGCCACGCCCTTCAGCACATACTCGCCGCCCGACAGGGCGCACGCGGCGGTCAGCGAACGGAAGGCCGTGCCGGCATTGCCCAGAAACAACTCGGCCTGCTTGACTGGAAACGCGCCGCCCACGCCGGTGATCTCATAGTCGTCGGAATCGCGCCCGCTCGTATCTTTCAACCGCGCGACACCGACGCCCAGCGCACGCAGTGCGTCGAGCATGACCCGGGTGTCGTCGGAATCGAGCAGCGCACGCACGATGGTCGTGCCTTGCGCGAGCGCCGCTAGCAGCAGCACGCGATTGGAAATGCTTTTGGAGCCAGGGAGGCGCACCGTGCCGCGCGCTGCGCTGCTTGCGGGTAAATCGAGAAATTCCATCAAACGTCCTGAGTCTTCAACCAGTGTTCGCGTGCCGCACGGGCGCGCGAAAAAATAGCCAGCAAGGCCTCTGCGTCATCGGCCGACACGGCGCTCCGCAGAGCCTGCAGCGAGGCCAGATAGGCGTCCAGTTCGGCCACCAGCGCCCCCCGGTTCGCCAGCGCAATGTCGCGCCACATCTCCGGGCTGCTGCCGGCGATGCGGGTGAAATCGCGGAAGCCGCTGGCGGCAAACCGGAAGAACGTATCGCCATCGGCCCGTTGTGCAAGGTCATCCACCAAGGCAAATGCTGCGAGATGTGGCAAATGGCTCACTGCCGCGAAGATGCGGTCGTGCTGCGCTGCCTCCAGTGTTTCGACCTGTGCTCCAGTCGCTTCCCACAGCGTGCGCACCATGGCAATCGCACCGGCGCGGGTCTCGGCCTGCGGCGTCAGCACCACGCGCTTGCCCTGATAGAGATCGGCGCGCGCAGCACCGGGCCCGCTTTGTTCCGAACCCGCGATGGGATGGCCAGGCACGAAATCGGCAAAACGTGTGCCGAGCGCGGCGCGCGCCACCTCGACTACGTTCGCCTTGGTGCTGCCGGCGTCGGTGACGATGGCGCCGGCTTTCAGATGCGGCGCCAGCTTGTTCAATACGGCTTCGGTCTCGCCCACCGGCATCGCCAGCAGGATGCAGTCGGCCTGCCCGGCTTCCGCCCAGTCGGCGGCGCGGTCGATCAGGCCAAGTTCGCGCGCAACAGTGAGCCGCGCGGGATTCCGCCCGACCCCCAGCACCTCGCGCACCGCGCCTGCCTGCTTCAGCGCCAACGCGAACGAGCCGCCGATGAGGCCGGTGCCGACGAGGGCGAGTCTGTCGACGATCACAGACAAGCTCTCAACGCGTCGAGGAAGCGGGCGTTCTGCCCGGCCAGCCCCACCGACACGCGCAGGAACTCGGGCAGGCCGTAATTGGCGACCGGCCGCACGATCACGCCACGTTTCAGCAGTTCGGTGTTGATGCGCCCGGCGTCACCGACTTTGGCCAGCAGAAAATTGCCTTTCGACGGCACGATGTCGACCTTCATGTCTGCCAGCCCTGCCGTCAGCTGCGCCATGCCGGCGCTGTTCAGCGCATAGCTGCGCAGCAGGAATGCGATGTCGTCGAGCGCGGCCTCGGCAGCGGCGAGCGCAGGCGCATTGACGTTGAAGGGATGGCGCACCCGGTTCAATAGGTCGATGGCGTCGGGGTGCCCGACGCCGTAGCCAACGCGCAGCCCGGCTAGACCATAGGCCTTGGAGAAGGTGCGGCTGATCAGCAGGTTCGGGAAGCGCTCGATCCACGCGAGCGTGTCGCAGCGGTCGTCGGTCGGCAGGTATTCGCCGTAGGCCTCGTCGAGCACGACGAGCACCTGCGGCGGCACGGTTTCGAGAAAGGCCTCGATCTCCGCCCACGGCAGGAAGGTGCCGGTCGGGTTGTTGGGGTTGGCGATCCACAGCACGCGGGTGTCGTCACGGATCGCAGCGCGCATCGCCGCGAGATCGTGGCCATAGTTCTTCGCCGGCACCGCGATGCCCTGCGCGCCCACGGTCTGTGTGGCGATCGGATACACCGCGAAGGCATGCTGCGCATAGACTGCGGAGGTGCCCGGCGCGAGGAAGGCACGCGCCGCCATGTCCAGGATGTCGTTCGAGCCGTTGCCCAGCACGATCTGCCGTGCCGCAACGCCCAGTTTCGCCGACAACTTCGCCTTCAGCGCGAAGCCGGCGCCATCGGGATACAAGGCCATGTCATGCAGCGCGTCCTGCGCCGCCGCCAGCGCCATCGGGCTGGGGCCGAGCGGGTTCTCGTTCGATGCCAGCTTGACGATGTCGGCTTCGTTCAATCCCAGTTCGCGCGCAAGTTCGGAAATGGGTTTGCCGGGCTGGTACGGGGCGATCGCACGCACGTACGGCGGCGCGAATTCACAACAATTCATCACGATGCGACGGGGTAGGAACCCAGAATCTTGAGGAAGGCGGCGCGCGTCTCGATTTCGGCAAGCGCCGCGGCCAGATTCGCATCCTGGCGATGCCCCTGGCAGACGACGAAGAAGAGGTATTCCCAGTTGCCCGAACGCGCCGGCCGCGATTCGAGCTTGCTCATGGAGATGCCGGCGTCGGCGAGCGGTTGCAGCAGCCTGACCACCGCACCCGGCTCGTTCTTCGTGCTCATCACCAGCGAGGTCTTGTCGCGGCCCGACGGCGGGGAGTCGTTCTGCCCCAGCACCAGAAAGCGGGTGGTATTGCTGGCTTCGTCTTCGACGCGCGCTTCCACCACGTCAAGGCCATACAGTTCGGCGGCGGCTTCGCTGCCCAGCGTGGCGGCATCGGGTTCGGCGGCGGCGCGGCGCGCCCCTTCGCTGTTGCTGACCACGCTGACGCGTTCGGCATTAGGAAGATGGCGGCTGAGCCATTGCTGGCACTGGGCAAGCGATTGTGCATGGCCATACACGCGCTGGATGCCGCCCAGTCCGCCATGTTTTCTCATGAGCGTCTGATGGATCGGCAGCATGACCTCGCCGCAGATCTTGAGCGTGCTGGCGACGATGAGGTCGAGCGTGCGGCCGATCACGCCTTCGGTCGAGTTCTCCACCGGCACTACGGCAAAATCGGCGCGTCCGGTCTCGACCGCCTGGAAGCAGGCGTCGATGTCGGCCTCGGCGAGCGCCTCGGCCTCATGGCCGAAATGCTTGTGGACCGCCTGCTGGCTGAACGTGCCGGCCGGACCGAGATAGGCGATGCGGGTGGTCTGCTCCAGCGCACGACAGGCGGAGATGATTTCGCGAATCAGGCGCTCGACCGCGTCGCCCGACAGGGGGCCGGGATTGGTCTCGCGCAGGCGCCGCACGATCTGCGCTTCGCGTTCGGGCCGGTAGATCTTTTCGCCGTTCTTGGCGCGCCCGACCTGCTGGGCAATGCCCGCCCGCTCCGACACCAACTGCAGGATGGCATCGTCGATGCTGTCGATGCGCGCACGCAGCGCGCTCAGCTCGGTCGGCGCACCCGGCGCGCTGTGTGCGTCGTCCGTCATGCCGGCAGGTAACGTACGGCCAGCACCCCGGCAATCGCGGCAAGCTGCTGCATTACTGCAGCGGTGACGACGCTGTCGATGTCGACCAAGGTATACGCCATGTCGCCCTTCGACTTGTTGACCATGTTGTGGATGTTGAGTCCGGCGGCGGCGAGCACCGACGAAATCTGTCCCACCATGTTGGGCACGTTGGCGTTGGCAATCGCGATGCGGTATGCGGATTCGCGCGCCATGCTGACGTTGGGGAAGTTGACCGAATTGAGGATGTTGCCGTTTTCCAGATAGTCGGCGAGCTGCTCGGCCACCATCACCGCGCAGTTTTCCTCGGCCTCCTCGGTGGAGGCGCCGAGATGCGGCAACGCAACCACCCTGGCGTGGCCCTTCAGCGCATTGGCCGGGAAATCGCAGATATAGGCATGCAGCTTGCCGGCGTCCAGCGCCTCGATCACGGCCGCATTGTCGACCACGCCTTCGCGCGCGAAATTGAGCAGCACCGCCCCCGAACGCATCATCCCCAGCCGCTGGGCGTTGACGAGGTTGCGCGTGGCGTCCAGCAGCGGCACGTGCAGGGTGACGAAGTCGGCCATGCGCAGCACGTCCTCGACGCTCTCCGCACGCCTGACCTGCGACGGCAACCGCCACGCGGCGTCGACGGTGATCGCCGGATCGAAGCCGACCACGTTCATGCCGAGCTTGATCGCCGCCTCGGCAATGGTGGAACCGATGGCGCCCAGGCCGATCACGCCCAGCGTGCGGCCCGGCAGTTCCATACCAGCGAACTGCTTCTTGCCCGCCTCGGTCGCCTTATGCATCTCCTCGTCGGTGCCGGACAGGCCTTCAACGAACTTCAGCGCCGGCACCAGGTTGCGCGCGCCCAGCAGCATGCCGGCGATCACCAGTTCCTTCACCGCATTGGCGTTGGCACCGGGCGCATTGAACACTGGCACGCCGCGTTCCGACAGCTTCTTCACCGGGATGTTGTTGGTCCCTGCGCCGGCACGCGCGATCGCGCGCACCGATGCGGGGATGTCCATTTCGTGCATGTTGGCCGAGCGCACCAGGATGCCGTCCGGGTCGGTCACGTCGCCGCCGACTGTATAGGCCTCCGGCAGTCGCGCCAGTCCGCGCGCAGAAATGGCGTTGAGCGTGAGGATCTTGCGCGGCTCAGCCATGGCTTTTCTCGAATTCGCGCATGCAGTCGACCAGCGCACGCACGCCCTCGACCGGCATGGCGTTGTAGATCGACGCGCGCATGCCGCCGACCGAGCGGTGGCCTTTCAGCTGGATCAGGCCACGTTCCTTGGCAGCCTTGAGGAAAGCCTCGTCGAGCGCGGCATCCTTGAGCGTGAACGGCACGTTCATCAGCGAGCGGTTCTCCTTCGCCACCGGCGAGTTGTAGAAGTCGGTCGCATCGAGGGTGTCGTACAGCAGGCCGGCTTTCTCGCGGTTGGTCTTTTCCATCGCGGCGAGGCCGCCGCGCACCTTCAGCCACTTGAATACCAGCCCCGCCGTGTACATGGCGAAGGTCGCCGGCGTGTTGTACATCGAGTCGTTGTCGGCGTGGATCTTGTAGTCGAACATGGTGGGGGTCCCCTTCAAGGTTTCCCCGATCAGGTCGTCGCGCACGATGACGATGGTCAGCCCGGCCGGGCCGATGTTCTTCTGCGCGCCGGCGTAGATCACGCCGAACTTCGATACGTCGATCGGACGCGACAGGATGGTCGACGACATGTCGGCCACCAGCGGTATGCTGCCGGTCTGGGGCGTCCAGAAGATTTCCACGCCGCCGATGGTCTCGTTCGGCGTGTAATGGACATAAGCCGCGTTCGGATCGAGTTTCCACTGGTCTTGCGTCGGCGCGTAACTGAAGTTCTTGTCTTCGCTGGTCGCCACCACGTTCACCGCGCCGAATTTCTTCGCTTCCTTGATGGCCTTCTTCGACCATTCGCCGGTGTTGAGGTAATCAGCAGAGGCTTTGCCGCGCAGCAGGTTCATCGGCACCATCGCGAACTGCGACGACGCCCCGCCCTGCAGGAACAGCACCTTGTAGTTGGCGGGGATGCCCATCAGCTCGCGCAAGTCAGCCTCCGCCTCGGCGGCGATGCCCATGAACTCCTTGCCGCGATGGCTCATTTCCATCACCGACATGCCGGAACCATGCCAGTCGACCAGTTCGGCCTGCACCTGTTGCAACACATCCTTGGGCAGCACGGCCGGGCCGGCGCTGAAGTTATAGATCGTCATGCGTGTATCCCCTTCATTCCTCTTCGTTGTCGGTTTCAGCCAGTTTTTCCAGGCTGATCAAGGTTTCGCCCTTGTCCAGGTTGATCAGCGTGACACCCTGCGTCGCGCGGCTCATGGCACGGATTTCCTTGACACGGGTACGGATCAGCACGCCACCGGTGGTGATCAACATGATCTCGTCGTCCGGCTTCACCAATGTCGCAGCCACCACCTTGCCATTCCGTTCGCTGGTCTGGATCGCGATCATCCCCTGCGTCGCACGCGCATGGCGGGTGTATTCGGCGATCGGCGTACGCTTGCCGAAGCCGTTTTCGGTCGCGGTCAGCACGAAGTCGTTCTCGTCCTCGGCCACCAGCAGCGAAATCAGCTTCTTGCCCTTGGCAAGCTTCATGCCGATCACGCCGCGCGCGGTGCGGCCCATCGGACGCACGTCGTTCTCGTCGAAGCGCACCGCCTTGCCGCCGTCGGAGAACAGCATCACGTCGTGACGACCGTCGGTGATCGACGCGCCGATGAGGAAATCGCCGTCGTCCAGTCCCACCGCGATGATGCCGGCGGTGCGCGGACGCGAGAAGTCGCTCAAGGGCGTCTTCTTGACGATGCCGTTGCTGGTCGCCATGAAGACGTATTGATCGTCGTCGAAGGTCTTGACCGGCAGCAGCGCGTTGATCTTCTCGCCGTCTTCCAGCGGAAGCAGGTTGACGATGGGCTTGCCGCGCGCCGCCCGTCCGCCCTGCGGCACGTTGTAGACCTTGAGCCAGTACAGCCGGCCACGGTTGGAGAAGCAGAGGATGTAGTCGTGGGTGTTGGCGATGAACATCTTCTCGATGAAGTCTTCGTCCTTGGTGCCCGCTGCCTGCTTGCCACGTCCGCCGCGCTTCTGCGCACGGTAGTCGTCAATCGGCTGCGACTTCATGTAGCCGCCGTGCGACAGCGTGACCACCATCTCTTCCGGCTTGATCAGGTCCTCCATCGACATGTCCTGCGCGTTCTCGACGATGGTCGAGCGGCGCGCGTCGCCGAACTGTTCCTGCACCTGGGTCAGTTCCTCGCGGATGATCTGGGTGATGCGCGCCGGATTGGCCAAGATGTCGAGCAGATCGGCGATCTTCGCCATGATCTCCTTGTACTCGCCGATGATCTTGTCCGACTCGAGGTTGGTGAGGCGCTGCAGCTGCATTTCCAGGATGCGCTGCGCCTGGATCTCGGACAGACGGTAGCCGTCGGCATGCAGGCCGAACTCAGGACCGATGTTCACCGGGCGCGAGTATTCGGGATCGATGCGCGCCAGCATCTCCTCGACCATCGCCGACTTCCAGGCACGGCCGAGCAGGCGCTCCTTCGCGATGGCGGGCGTTTCCGACGACTTGATCAGTTCGACGATCTCGTCGACGTTGGCCAGCGCCACGGCGAGGCCTTCGAGGATATGGCCGCGTTCGCGCGCCTTGCGCAGATCGAACACCGTACGGCGGGTGACGACTTCGCGGCGGTGGCGCAGGAAGGCGTCGAGCATTTCCTTCAGGTTGAGCAGGCGCGGCTGGCCTTCGATCAGCGCCACCATGTTCATGCCGAAGGTGTCCTGCATCTGCGTCTGCTTGTACAGGTTGTTCAGGATCACGTCGGCGTTTTCGCCGCGCTTCAGCTCGATGTAGACGCGCATGCCCGACTTGTCGGACTCGTCGCGCAGGTCGGCAATGCCGTCGATCTGCTTTTCGCGCACCAGCTCGCCGATCTTGATCAGCAGGTTGGCCTTGTTCACCTGGTAGGGCAGTTCGTCGATGATGATGGCCTGCTTGCCGCCGCTCTTGTCGAGATCCTCGATGTGGCAGGTGGCGCGCATCACCACGCGGCCGCGGCCGGTGCGGTAGCCGTCGCGCACGCCGGACAGGCCGTAGATGATGCCTGCAGTCGGGAAATCCGGCGCCTTGACGATGGCGATCAGCGACTCGATGTCGATCTCGGGGTCATCCAGCAGCGCGAACAGCGCGGCGCAGATGTCGGTCAGGTTGTGCGGCGGAATGTTGGTCGCCATGCCCACCGCGATGCCGGACGAGCCGTTGATCAGCAGGTTGGGGATCTTGGTCGGCAGCACCAGCGGTTCCTGCTCGGAACCGTCGTAGTTGGGACCGAAGTCGACTGTTTCCTTGTCGAGATCGGCCAGCAGTTCATGCGCGATGCGGGCCATGCGCACTTCGGTGTAACGCATCGCCGCTGCATTGTCGCCGTCGACCGAGCCGAAGTTGCCCTGGCCGTCGATCAGCGGGTAGCGCAGCGAGAAGTCCTGCGCCATCCGCACCATGGTGTCGTAGACCGCCGTATCGCCGTGCGGGTGGTATTTACCGATGACGTCGCCGACCACGCGGGCCGACTTCTTGTATGCCTTGTTCCAGTCGTTGCCGAGTTCGTTCATCGCGAACAGCACGCGACGATGTACGGGCTTCAGGCCGTCGCGCACGTCCGGCAGCGCGCGTCCGACGATCACGCTCATGGCGTAATCGAGATACGACCGCCTCATCTCCTCTTCGAGGCTGACCGGGAGGGTTTCCTTGGCAAACTGTTCCATAACCGGTTTTTTATTTATTCAGGCTTTAAAGCACGCGATTTTAGCATGGCCGGGAAGCTCGGCCGCCTTTGCCAAACCACGGCCAAACAACGAGAATGCAGGCCACCATGAAAGCCCCCGCCGACCTTCTTCTCCTGCCGCAATGGGTGGTACCCGTCGAATCGGAAGGACCGCTAGCCGGCCACGCCGTCGTCGTCGAGGATGGCCGCATCCTCGACGTGCTGCCGGCCGATGCCGCGCAGGCCCGCTATGACGCCGTGCAGACGCTCCCCCTGCCGGGCCGGGCGCTGATCCCGGGTTTGGTCAATCTGCATGGCCACGCCGCGATGTCGCTGTTTCGTGGCTACGCCGACGACCTGCCGCTGATGGCCTGGCTCAACGACCGCATCTGGCCTGCCGAGAAGAAGCACGTGTCCGAGGCCTTCGTGCGCGACGGCACCCTGCTCGCCGCCGCCGAAATGCTGGCGGGCGGCATCACCACCTGCAACGACATGTATTTCTTCCCCAAGGCCGCAGGGGAAGCCTTCCTGCAGGCGGGGATGCGCGCCACCCTGGGCATGATCGTGCTGGAGTTCCCCAGCGCCTACGCCTCGGACGCCGACGACTACCTGGCCAAGGGGCTCGCCCTGCGCGACGAATTGAAGGATGAATCGCTGCTGGGCTTCGCCTTCGCCCCGCACGCACCCTACACCGTTTCGGATACCACGTTTGGCCGCATCAACACGCTGGCCGAACAACTCGGCCTGCCTATCCACACCCACATCCACGAAACCGCCGACGAAATCCGGGACAGCCTGAAGCAATACGGGGTCCGGCCGCTGGAACGGTTGGCGCGCCTGGGGCTGCTGGGGCCGAATTTCATCGGCGTCCACGCCGTGCATGTGAACGAGGCCGAAATCGGGCTCTTGGCGCAGCATGGCTGCCACCTGGCGCACTGCCCGACCTCGAACCTGAAGCTGGCCTCCGGCATTGCACCGGTGGCCGATCTGCTGCGTGCAGGCGTTAACGTCGGCCTCGGCACCGACGGTGCCGCCAGCAACAATCGCCTCGACCTGTTCGGCGAAATGCGCCTGGCTGCCCTGCTGGCCAAGGGCGCCAGCGGCGACCCCGCCATCCTGTCCGCCGCGGCTACCCTGCGTGCTGCCACGCTGGACGCTGCCCGCGCGCTCAACCTCGACAGCCAGATCGGCAGCATCGTCCCCGGCAAGCGTGCCGACCTGGTCGCGGTCGACTTGCACGCCCTTTCCGGCCAGCCGGTGTTTGACCCCGTCTCGCACCTGGTTTACGTTGCGGGACGCGAGCACGTCACCCACGTCTGGGTCGACGGCAAGCTGAAACTGAATGACCGCCGTCTGGTCAATCTCGATATCGACGACCTGACCGCCCGCGCCGCCTACTGGCGCACCAAACTCGCCCCACAAGGATAGCCATGAGCAACGTCGACGCTGCCGAAATCGCCAAGTTTTCCGAACTCGCCCACCGCTGGTGGGACCCGAACTCCGAATTCAAGCCGCTGCACGAAATCAACCCGCTACGCCTGAAGTGGATCGACAAGCAGGCGCCGCTGGCCGGCAAGACCGTGCTCGACGTCGGCTGCGGCGGCGGCATCCTGGCCGAAGCCATGGCCGCCGCCGGCGCCACGGTGAGCGGCATCGACCTCTCCGAGAAGGCACTCAAGGTCGCCAAACTGCACCTCTACGAATCGGGCCACAGCGTCGACTACCAGCTGATATCCGCCGAAGACTACGCCGCGCAGCACGCCGGCGAGTTCGACGTCGTCACCTGCATGGAAATGCTCGAGCACGTGCCCGACCCGGCTTCCATCGTCGCCGCGTGCGCCAAACTGGTCAAGCCGGGCGGCTGGGTGTTCTTCTCCACGCTGAACCGCAACGCCAAGAGCTACCTCTTCGCCATCGTTGGCGCCGAATACGTCCTCAAGCTGCTGCCGCGCGGCACGCACGACTACGCCAAGTTCATCCAGCCCGCCGAGCTTGCCCGCATGACGCGCGAAGCCGGGCTCGATACCCAGGAACTGATCGGCATGACCTACAACCCGCTGACCAGGATCTACAAGCTGGAAGCCGACACCGACGTCAACTACCTGATGGCGACGCGCCGGGGGGAGTAAAGCCGTGAAGCTCGAGAACATCCGCGCCGTCCTGTTCGACCTCGACGGCACCCTGGTCGACACCGCGCCCGACCTCGGCCACGCGCTCAATCTGCAGCGCACGCGCCACGGGCTGCCGCCGCTGGCCGACGAGCTCATCCGCCCGCAGGCCTCGCACGGTGCGCGCGGCCTGCTCGGCCTCGGCTTCGACCTGCATCTCGACGACCCGCACTTTGCGTCCATGCGCGAGGAATTCCTGCAGCTGTACGCCGACAACATCTGCCGCCACTCGCGGCCCTTCCCCGGCATCCTCGAATTGCTCGATGCGCTGGAGCAGCGCGGCCTCGCCTGGGGCGTGGTCACCAACAAGCCGGCGCGCTTCACCGAGCCGCTGATGTCCATCCTCGACCTGGCCGAGCGCGCAGCCTGCATCGTCTCCGGCGACACCTGCCCGCAGCCCAAGCCGCACCCCGCCCCCATGCTCGCCGCCGCCGAACTCTGCAATGCCCTGCCGGCTCAGTGCCTGTACCTGGGCGACGCCGAGCGCGACATCCAGGCCGCCACCGCCGCCGCCATGCCGGCGCTGGTCGCCGCCTGGGGCTATCTCGATGCCGCCGACCAGCCGCACACCTGGGGCGCCCACGCCGAGATCCATCGCCCGCTCGACACCCTCGACTACCTGGCG
>NZ_MEGP01000042.1:0-22799 GCF_001725555.1 Thiobacillus sp. SCN 63-57
CTCGGACGCGGCTCTGGCGGGGACACCATTATCGAAAACGATAGTACCGCGGGCAACACTGACGTTGCTCAATTCCTGTCCGGTGTGACAGCCGACCAGATATGGTTTCAACACGTCGGTAATAACTTGGAAGCCAGCATCATAGGTACGGGGGACAAGCTAGTGGTCAAGGACTGGTATCTCGGCAGTGCCAATCATGTCGAACAATTCAAGACCACTGATGGCGCAAAAACCCTTCTCGACAGCAACGTCGCGAATCTGGTGAACGCTATGGCCAGCTTTACCCCACCGGCTGCGGGGCAGACAACCTTGCCGACGAACTACCAGACCAATCTGGCTTCGGTGATCGCCGCAAACTGGCAGTAACCCCACTGGCCACCTCGCTTGCTGGCCATTCCCGACAGGGAAATGGACCAGCGAGTCTTCTTATTTCCTTGAACTGTTTATGTCAGAACCAGACTGCCCGCGCCTTGCCGCACCCGTTTCTGCTGAGTCGGGCAGCGGCCTCATCTGCCTCGTCATGTTGGCGCGCTTCCATCAGATCGCCGCCGAGCCTGACCAACTTGCGCACCAGTTCAGGGTGTCGGGCGAAAGCTTTGGCGAAACCGAAATTCTGCTCGCCGCCAAACACCTTGGCCTGCAGGCCAAGTCTGTCAAAACTACGTTCGACCGTCTGGATCGCACCCCGCTGCCTGCCATGGCGGTGGACAACAATGGCGGCTACTTCATTCTCGCGCGCTTCGATAACGACAAGGCACTGATCCACGATCCTCAGGCCGAGCGACCACAAGTCATTTCGCGTGACGAGCTGCTGGCGCGCTGGTCCGGTAAATTGATCCTGTTCACCTCGCGTGCCTCGCTGGTCGGCGAGATGGCGAAGTTCGATTTCTCCTGGTTCATCCCAGCCGTCGTCAAATACCGCAAGCTCCTCGGCGAAGTGCTGCTGGTGTCGTTCGTGCTCAACCTCTTTGCCCTGGTTACGCCGCTATTCTTCCAGGTGGTGATGGACAAGGTGCTGGTGCATCACGGCTTGACCACGCTGAATGTCATCGCCGTCGGCCTGCTGGTGGTATCGCTCTTCGAAGTCGTGCTATCGGGCCTCAGGACCTATGTCTTCGCCCATACCACCAGCCGCATCGACGTCGAACTTGGTGCGCGGCTGTTTCATCATTTGCTTCACCTGCCACTGGGCTACTTCCAGGCGAGAAGGGTCGGCGACTCGGTCGCCCGTGTGCGGGAGTTGGAGAACATCCGGTCTTTCCTCACCGGCAATTCGATTACTGTCGTGCTCGACGTGCTGTTCACAGTCGTATTCATCGGGGTGATGCTGTTTTATAGCGGCTGGCTTACTCTTGTGGTGCTGGCGTCCCTGCCACTGTATTTCGTGATTGCGCTACTGGTCACGCCGCTACTGCGCGCGCGGCTGCACGAGAAATTCAACCGCGGCGCCGAGAATCAGGCCTTCCTGGTCGAAACCGTGGCCGGCATCGATACGCTGAAGAGTATGGCGGTGGAACCGCAAATGCAGCGGCGCTGGGACGCCCAGTTGGCAAGCTATGTCTCGGCCGGGTTCAAGTCTGCGACGCTCGCCACCCTGGCGCACGAAAGCACCAACCTCATCGGCAAGCTCGTCACCGTGGGTACCCTCTGGCTGGGGGCCAAGCTGGTGATCGAAAGTCAGCTCACCGTGGGCCAGCTTATCGCCTTCAACATGCTGGCCGGCCGCGTGGCGCAGCCTATCATGCGGTTGGCGCAACTCTGGACCGACTTCCAGCAGACCGGCATATCGGTCCAGCGGCTGGGGGATATTCTCAACGCGCCCCCTGAAACGACGGGTAACAAGAGCAGCCTGCCGCCGATCGCCGGCCGCATCAGCTTCGATCAGGTCAGCTTCCGCTACCGCCCTGACACCCCCGAAGTACTCAAGGGCATCACTCTCGACATTCGGCCGGGCGAAGTCATCGGCATCGTCGGCCGCTCCGGCTCGGGTAAAAGCACGCTAACCAAGCTGATCCAGCGTCTGTATGTGCCCGAACGCGGCCGGGTACTGATAGACGGCCTGGATCTGACGCTGGCCGACGCCTCCAGCCTTAGGCGGCAGATCGGCGTAGTGTTGCAGGAGAACGTGCTGTTCAACCGCACCCTCAGGGAGAACATTGCGCTAGCGGATCCTGGCGCCCCGCTGGAGCAAGTCATCCAGGCCGCCAAGCTGGCCGGCGCGCACGAATTCATTCTGGAACTCCCAGAAGCCTACGACACCATGGTCGGCGAACACGGCTCGACACTGTCGGGCGGTCAGCGGCAACGCATTGCCATCGCCCGCGCCCTGATGACGCAGCCGCGCATTCTGATCTTCGACGAGGCAACCAGCGCGCTAGATTACGAATCCGAACGCATCATTCAGAACAACATGCAGGCCATCTGCAAGGGACGCACTGTGATCATCATCGCCCATCGCCTGTCTGCGGTACGTCATGCCAATCGCATCCTGGTAATGGATCACGGCCAGATTGTCGAGGCGGGAACGCACGCCGAACTGCTGCAACACGAGGCGGGGCATTATTCCCGCTTGCATCGCTTGCAGCACGCCTGAGGGCCCGCAACATGAAACGACACGCCCTCTCCGACCTCTTCAAACGCTACGGCAAAATTTTCCGCCATGCTTGGTCGCAGCGCAAAGAGACCGACGCCCCCTTACTCCACCCTCACGAAGCTCAGTTTCTGCCTGCTGCGCTCGCCCTGCGTGACACACCCGTGCACCCGGCGCCTCGGATCGCTCTGTGGCTAATCATGGGCTTCGCCCTAATCGCGCTGCTGTGGGCTGTGTTCGGCCGCATCGACGTGGTAGCCACCGCGATAGGCAAGATCATCCCCAACGACCGCACAAAGGTCATCCAGCCGATGGAAACCGCCGTGGTCAAGGCGATCCATGTGCGGGATGGACAGGAGGTCGAGGCAGGTCAGGTCCTGATCGACCTGGACGCGACGACCGCTGCTGCCGATACGGAGCGGTTGAGCAATGAAGCGCGGGACTCCCGGCTTGAAGCGTTGCGCGCGCAAGCTTTGCTGGCTGCTCTGGCGAATGGCACGCCGCCCCGGCTGAAGCCATTGGCGGGCGCTGACGCCGAGCATTTACTTGCCGAACAAAGCCAGGCTACGGGCCAGTATCAGGAATATCAGGCACGCCAGTTGCAACTGCAGGCCGAGCTTAACCGTCGCCGGGCGGAACTTGAGACCACCCAGGATCAGGTCGTCAAGCTGGAACAAACCGCCCCCATCGCCCGCCAGCGGGCCATGGATTATCAGAAGCTGGTGAAGGAGAACTTTGTCTCCCAGCACGGCTACCTAGAGCGCGAACAGGCACGCATCGAACAGGAACAGGACTTGGCGGCTAGCCGTTCCAAGGTAGCAGAAACTCGCGCGGCGCTGATGGAGGCGCAGCGGCAGCAGGCCACGCTCGCAGCGGAGACACGTCGCCAGCTGCTGGATCAGCTCAACTTGGCATCGCAGAAAGCCGCATCGCTCGAACAAGAATTGATCAAGGCGGAGCAGCGCAGCCGGCTGATGCGTTTGGCCGCACCCGTCGCCGGAACGGTGCAGCAACTGGCGGTCACGACTATTGGCGGCGTGGTGACCCCGGCCCAGCCGTTGATGGTGGTCGTGCCGAAAGACAATGTGCTCGAAGTCGAAGCCATGTTGCCGAACAAGGATATCGGTTTTGTGAACCCGGGGCAGGATGCGGAGGTGAAGGTGGAAACCTTTCCGTTTACCAAATATGGCACGTTGCATGGCACGGTCACCCAGGTGTCTTCCGATGCCATCCAGGATGAAAAGCTGGGGCTGATTTATTCGACCCGGGTGAAGCTTGCCAGGGACACCCTGCAAGTAGAAAACAAAACTGTGCGTTTGACACCGGGCATGGCGGTGACGGTCGAAGTTAAAACCGGCACACGGCGGGTGATCGAGTATTTCCTGAGCCCGCTGTTGCAGACGACAAGCGAGAGTTTGCGCGAGAGATGAGAGTTGTGCGTTATCGGGTTGCCAAACAATCCCGATTTTATTTACCCACGATTCAACCAAAAGGAGTGGAGCTACATGTCTGGTACGGGAGGTAGTGGCGGGGGCGTCCGGTGGGGCGTACTTTGCGTCCACTATGTGGCATCCGGACACGCCGCCACGACAAGATAGCCTGCTGCAGCCCTGAGGTAGACAGGCGGAGCGAACATTGGGCACTTACGGACCGGTTCGACGCGTCGCTCGACGCTATCGCCGCCAGCAGGCGGCGGATCGAAGACATAGAGAGCGGTGGCCGCCAAAAGTTAGGGTGGTTTGAGGGCGCGTTGGCCTATCCCTTAAAGGTGCAGCTTACCCACGCTTCCACGCCTTCGGGCTGCCGCCTTGGGCGTGTGTGGAGCGCCGACGCCGCGCGGCCTCTGGCTATGACACGAAGCTCGGGAGGCCGACAGCGAGGTGGCTCGACCGACTATATAACCGAACACAATAAACAACGTGCCTATATTGAAGGCCCCGACATATATTTGTCGAGAATTCCTAAAAATTGCGTGTTTGCAAAAACAATAGGTTGCGCCGCCCGACCTCGACAGACTTTATTCCTTCGTATCAGAAATCAAGGGGGAAATCAGCGTGCCGCTTCGACCTGATGCAGGCTCCGCGTTACCGAGAGCCAGGCGCCCAGCCAGCCGAACAGCGTGGTCAGCCCAAGCACCACGGCGATTTCGGCTCCGTCCGGCGGCAGCAGATGAAACGTCGATCCATAAAGGACAGCCAGATGCTCGACAGGTTCACGCAGGAGAATGCCCGCCACCGCCAGCACCCCGCCGGCTGCAAGTCCGCCGAACAAGCCCTGTAGTGCGCCCAGGTAGAGAAACGGGCGGCGGATATGGCGGTCGGTGGCGCCAATGAGTTGGCTGACCAGGATTTCGTCGCGCCGGGCCAGCACCTGGGCACGGATGGCGTTGCCCGAGATGGCGATCAGCGCGATGGCAAAGAGTCCAGCCAGCAGCCAGACTCCCGTACGGCCGATGGCGAGTGCGGCCTGCAGGCGCTCCGCCCATTGGCTGTCGAGATGGATTTCCGCTATTCCTGGCAGTTTGCGCAGGCTGTCGGAAATATGCACCAACGCATCGCGCGATGTGGCCTGGGGCCGTACGATCCAGGCATCCGGCAACGGGTTCTCCGTCAGGCCGGCCGTGATGTCGGCCAAGTCCTGCGAGGCGCTCAGGGTAGCCAGCGCCTCGTCCTTGGGCACGAAGCGGGCTTGGGCGATATCGGGCTGCTTGAGCCGCGCGGCGATAGCCTGTTTTTGTTCGGCGGACGCCCCGGCGTCGAGAAACAGGCTGATTTCCGGCTGCGCCGGCAATTCGCCTGCCACTCGGCTGAGATTCGACAACCCCAGATACAACCCGCTGGGCAGGCTGATCGCCACGCCCATGGCCAGGGCGGTCAGCAGCGTTGTGAATGCCTGGATGCGTAGCCGATGCAAGGCGGCGCCGAGCGCGTGTTTGTGGTGACGCATCCAGCCGCCTATCATGCCGCCCCCTCGCCGATCCTGCCGTGATCCAGGTGCAGCGTCCGTCCGCCCAGGGCCGTGATGGCGCGCTCGTCGTGGGTGGCGATCACCAGCGTGGTGCCGACCTGATGGAAATCGCGGAACATGGCCATGATGTCGGCCGCGTAGCCGGCGTCGAGGTTGCCGGTCGGTTCGTCGGCCAGCAACAGGGCGGGGCGGCTCACCAGCGCGCGGGCGATGCAGAGACGCTGCTGCTCGCCGCCCGAGAGACTGACGGGATTGGCCTTCTCGCGGTTGAGCAGGCCGACCTTGTCGATCACCGCACGGGCGCGCTTGAGCGACTCGCGGCGGTCGAAGCCGGCGATGTCGAGCGGTAGCACCACGTTGTCGATCACGCTGCGATCGAACAGCAGCTTGTGGTCCTGGAACACCAGGCCGATGTTGCGGCGCAGATAGGGCACTGCACGGCGCGACAGGCGGCTGACATTCTGGCCGCTAACCGACACTACCCCGCTGGTCGGGCGCTCGATCGCGGCGACGAGTTTCAGCAGCGTGCTCTTGCCGGCGCCGGAGTGTCCGGTGAGGAAGACCAGTTCGCCCTGCTCGATGGCGAGGCTGACGCCGGAGAGGGCTTCGTGCCCGCCGGGATAGCGCTTGGTGACCTGGCTGAAGCTGATCATGCAGCAAACACCGCCTCGACGAACTCGCGCGCATCAAAGGGGCGCAGGTCGTCGACGGTCTCGCCGACGCCGATGTAGCGCACCGGGATCGGCCGCGGGCGTGTCAAACAGGCGTGGGCGATGGCCGCGATGGCCCCCCCCTTGGCGGTACCGTCGAGCTTGGTCAGCGCGAGGCCCGTCACGCCGAGCGCATCGTCGAAGGCCTTGACCTGGGTGACGGCATTCTGGCCGGTATTGGCATCGAGTACCAGCAGCACTTCGTGCGGCGCACCGGGGATGGCCTTCTCGATCACGCGCTTGACCTTCCTGATCTCTTCCATCAGATGGAGTTGCGTCGGCAGACGGCCAGCGGTGTCGGCCAGCACCACGTCGATGTTGCGCGCGCGGGCGGCCTGGATGGCGTCGAAGATCACCGCGGCGGAATCGCCTTTTTCCTGGCTCACCACGGTCACATTGTTGCGCTCGCCCCAGACCTGCAGCTGCTCGCGCGCAGCGGCTCGGAAGGTATCGCCGGCCGCCAGCAGCACTGACAGACCCTGCGACTGGTACAGCTTGGCGAGCTTGCCGATGGTGGTGGTCTTGCCGGCGCCGTTGACGCCCGCCAGCATGAGGATGAAGGGCTTGTGCGGGGTGACGTCGAGCGGCGCTTGCAGCGGGGTCAGCAGGTCGACCAGCGCCTGCTTGAGGGCGGCCTGCAGGTCGGAGGCCTCGGTCAGGTTTTCGCGCCTGACCTTTTTTTGCAGGGTGTCGAGCAGGGCCTGGGTCGCGTCCACGCCGACATCGGCTGTGATCAGGATGGTCTCGAGTTCCTCGAACAGCTCGGCATCGATTTTGCGTCCGACACCGAACAGTCCGGCCAGCTGACCACCCAGCCGGTCGCGGGTTTTGGCGAGCCCCTGTTTCAGCCGCTGTGCCCAGCCGGGACGCGACTCGACTAGCGGGGGCGCGGGCTCGACCGGGGTGGCGGGCGTAGTCGGTTCGGAAGCGGGCGGTTTGGGCTTGAAGAAACTAAACACGGATAAAGGCAGTCAGCATAGCTGTTTGACGGACGCCTAATCTTATCATTCGGCTACGGCTTATCATTCGGACTCATTCAACAAGAGGTGGAAACATGCTCGGCATGCGGGGAATGCTGCTGGCACTGCTGATGGTGGGCAGTGCGCAGGCGGCGGTGACGGACGTCACACTGGACAATGGTCTGCGGGTGATCGTACAGGAAGATCACCGGGCACCGGTGATGGTGTCGCAGGTCTGGTATCGCGCCGGATCGATGGACGAATTCAACGGTACGACGGGCGTGGCGCATGTGCTAGAGCATATGATGTTCCGTGGCACGAAGACAGTGCCGCCGGGCGAGTTTTCCAAGCGCATTGCCGCCGCGGGCGGGCGCGAGAATGCCTTTACCAACCGCGACCACACGGCGTATTTCCAGCAGATGCAGAAAGACCGGCTGGAACTGGCGATGCAGCTGGAATCGGACCGCATGGCCAACCTCGTCATCCGCGATGACCTGTTCGCCAAGGAAATGCAGGTGGTGATGGAGGAACGCCGGCTGCGCACCGACGACCAGCCGCAGTCGGTGGTGTACGAACGCCTGATGGCGACGGCTTACCAGGAGAGTCCCTATCGCCGTCCCGTGATCGGCTGGATGGACGATCTCCAGCACATGACCGCACAGGACGCGCGCGACTGGTACGCCCGCTGGTATGTACCGAACAATGCGACCCTCGTCGTGGCCGGCGATGTGAAATCGGACGACGTCATCGCCATGGCGAAGCGGTATTTCGGCGTGATTCCCGCTCGTGCGTTGCCGGTGCGCAAGCCGCAGGACGAGCCTGCACAGATCGGCGAGAAGCGCGTCGTGGTCAAGGTGCCTGCGAAAGTCCCCTATCTGCTGATGACCTGGCATGCGCCGGTACTCCGGGACTGGGAAAAGGATACCGCGCCCTATGCACTGCAGATTCTCGCGGGCGTGCTCTCCGGGAAT
Source organism: Thiobacillus sp. SCN 63-57 (assembly GCF_001725555.1). NCBI lineage: Bacteria > Pseudomonadati > Pseudomonadota > Betaproteobacteria > Nitrosomonadales > Thiobacillaceae > Thiobacillus > Thiobacillus sp. SCN 63-57. The sequence continues at coordinate 8,198 of NZ_MEGP01000042.1, forward strand.
GACTCGGCGCGCCTGCAGAAATCGCTGGTCAAGACACAGCAGATCGCAGTGAGCACGAGTGCCGGCTACGACGCCGTTTCGCGCGGCCCGGGCATGTTCATGATCGACGCGACGCCTGCGCCGGGCAAGACGACGGACGAACTCGAAAAAGCCATACGCGGCCAGATCGAGCAGATCCAGCGCGATGGCGTCAGCGAAGCGGAACTTGCCCGGGTGAAGGCGCAGGTCATTGCGGCCGACGTGTTCCAGCGCGATTCGCTGTTTTTCCAGGCGATGCAGTTGGGCGAATACGTGACCGCGGGGCTGCCGCCCGAGGCGCTTGCGCACCGGGTCGAAAAGTTGCGTGCGGTGAGCGCCGGGGAGGTGCAGGCCGCCGCGAAGCAATGGCTGCAGGATGACCAGTTGAGCGTGGGCATACTCGACCCGCAAGCTTTGCAACCCCAGACGCGCCGCCCTGCGGTGCCGGGAGTCCGCCATGATTAAGACTTTCTGTGTCGCATTGCTGTTGTGCCTGCCCCTGTCGGCACAGGCTGCACTGGCCATCCAGCACTGGCACACGCCGCACGGCGCGCAAGTGATCTTCGTGGAAAGCCATGAACTGCCCATCCTCGATGTCTCGGTGGATTTTCCCGCAGGAAGCGCGCGCGACCCTGACGGTCAGGCAGGCCTTGCCCAGCTGACTCACATTCTCCTCGATCAAGGAGCCGGCGGCCTCAGCGATACGGCGATCGCCCATCGCCTGGCCGATGTGGGAGCCGTGCTGGGCGGCACGTTCGACCGCGATCGTGGAGGCGTCACGCTGCGTACCTTGTCGTCCCAGGCCGAGAAGGACGCTGCGCTCGATATCCTGGCGCGCGTGCTGCAACAGCCCGATTTCCCGCAGGCCGTGGTCAAGCGCGAGAAACAGCGGCTCATTGCCGGCATCCGCGAGGCGGAGGCCGACCCCGGCACCGTGGCCGACAAGGCGTTCTATCGTGCGCTCTACGGCACCCACCCCTACGCCCACGACGAATCGGGCGATCCGGCAGCGATCGCAAAACTGACGCGCGGAGACGTGCAGACGTTCTACCGTGCACACTACAGTGCACCCAATGCCGTGATTTCGCTGATGGGCGATATCTCCCGTGCCGAGGCCGAGGCCATCGCCGTCCGTCTGGCGGGTGGCCTGTCCAGTGCGGCGGCCGTCCCGGCGTTGCCGAAGCCTGAGCCGGCGAAGGCAAGCGAACAGCGGATCGCGTTTCCCTCCACGCAAAGCCATGTGTTGGTAGGCGCGGTGGGTGTGGCGCGTAACGCCCCCGATTTCTTTCCGCTATTTGTGGGCAACTATGTGCTGGGCGGCGGCGGCTTCGATTCGCGGCTGATGCGCGAAGTACGCGACAAGCGCGGCTATGCCTATAGTGCTTATAGTTATTTCATGCCGATGATGGAGGCCGGGCCATTCCAGCTTGGCCTGCAGACCAAGCTGGCGCAAACCGACGACGCGCTCAAGGTGGCGCGGACTACCCTGCGGCAATTCATGGCCGACGGCCCCAGCGAGGCGGAGCTGAAACAGGCCAAGGACAACCTCACCGGTGGATTTCCTTTGCGTATCGACAGCAACAAGAAGATTCTCGAATACCTGTCGCTGATCGGCTTCTACAAGTTGCCCCTGGATTATCTGGATACCTGGGTCGACAAGGTCAATGCGGTCGATGTGGCGACCGTGAAACAGGCATTTGCCCGCCACATCGACCCCGACAGGCTGGTGACGGTCATCGTGGGAGGAGAGCGTGCTCGCTAAGCGTGCCGCCCCCCAGCGAGCACATGGCGCGGCCAACCGGGTGCGCATCATCGGTGGACAATACCGTCGTCGCCTGCTCGATTTTCCCGATGGCGCGGGTTTGCGCCCGACGCCTGATCGCGTGCGCGAGACGTTGTTCAACTGGCTCGGCCAGGATCTGCCGGGATGGATTTGTCTGGATTTGTTCTCCGGCAGCGGCGCACTCGGTTTCGAGGCTGCTTCACGTGGCGCAGGCCGGGTCGTCATGATCGAACGCGATCTCAAAACGACCGCCGCACTGGAAAAGAACCGGACCGTGCTCGGGGCAAGCCAGGTCGACATCCTGCGTGCCGACGCGCTGGCGTGGCTGGCGAACAGCCACGAGGCGTTCGATCTGATTTTCGTCGACCCGCCCTTCGGCAGCGGGCTGGCCGAAAGCGTACTGGCCGATCTGGGACGCCATCTCAAGCCCGGCGGCCATGCCTATATCGAACAGGAGACGGCAGTCGTGGCGCCTCCGGGGTTTATCATCCACCGCAGCGGGCGCGCGGGGCGCTCGCATTTCGCGCTACTGATCAAGGAATGATGAATCCATGCGATCTGGTGCGGCGCGCGGTGCGGCTGTTTGACTGCGTCATCGTCGCGGTGGCCGAATCGCGCAACAAGCGGCCTTTCTTCACCATGGAGGAGCGGGTGGCGATGACGCGTGACGTGCTGGCCGACGTGCCGCAGGTGCGGGTCGAGGGATTTTCCGGCCTGCTGATCGATTTTGTCGCCGAACAGGGCGCGATCGCGGTGCTGCGGGGGCTGCGCGCGGCGTCCGACTTTGAATACGAATTCCAGCTGGCGGGCATGAACCGCAACCTCAAGCCCGACATCGAAACCCTGTTCCTCACGCCGTCGGATCAATACATGTTCATCTCAGCCAGCATGATCCGCGAGATCGCGCAGTTGGGTGGGGACGTGACACCCTTCGTCCACCCATTGGTGGCGCAGCGATTAAGTGAGAAAATAAGTAAAAACTGATATGACCCGGAGAATGACATGTCAATGATGATCACGGACGAATGCATCAATTGCGACGTCTGTTTGCCCGAATGCCCCAACGACGCCATTTCGCAGGGCGACGAGATTTACATCATCGATCCCAACAAGTGCACCGAATGTGTCGGCCATTTCGATACGCCGCAGTGCGTCGAGGTGTGTCCGGTCGATTGCATCCCGCTCAATCCGGATTACCCGGAAACCAAAGAGCAGCTGCAGGAGAAGTTTCTGCGCCTGACCGCCAGCAAGTAATCACTCAGGCCGTTTTGGCCAGAGCGGGTTTGTTGAGTTCATCCGCCAGGGCGTCGGCGATGCGCAGGTTGATACGTGCCAGGCTGTCCAGCTGGTCGCTCACGGTTCCAATCGAGGCTTCCAGTTCGGCAATGCGTTCGTCCAGCGTCTCGGTGGCGGTATGGATGCGGCTGACGCTTTCCAGGCGACGTTTCAGTTGGAGCTTGTGTTCGCGCACCTGAGTTTCCATGGGCGCAATCAGCGCCTTCAGCCAGGACTCGGTTTCGCTGTTGGCCAGTTCGAACACCTGGACCACCTTGCTCGCCAACGTCTCGAAGAAGCGCGCGGTCAGCTGGCTTTGCCCCACCGTCATCATCTTGAATACGGTATTGAAGCGCTCATCGAAAATGCGCTCCAGCCGTGCCATTTCCTTGCGATATTTGTGCAGGCTGTGATCCGGCGGGTTGACCGCCGCCAGACCGTGTTCGTCGCTGAATTTCTGATACATCGCCGTCATCATGGCGCGGATTTCCTTGATGGTCTCAGCCGACGCATCCAGGTTGCCGTCCACCTGGCGGAAAAAGCGACCCATCGCCTCACGCAGTCCTACGCTGAAATGGCTTTTTTCCATCGCCAGCCGGGTGAGGTGCACTTCCTGACGTAGCGCCTGCATCCCTAGCCGCTGCCTCAATGCCTCGACCTGCGTCGCGAATACATTGCGCAAGGCATTGAACTGCTCCAGGCCGCGCTCGAACTGCTGCTTGTCCTCGTTGGCCTTGACCATCATGTGCTGGATGACGTCGCGGTTCTTGCCGCGCAGCCCCTGCAGTTCGTCGACCTGATCCTGGATCGTGGCGAGCCGGGTTTCCAGCAGCTCGGTGGTCTTGATCACCACGTCTTCCACCGCAGCCTGCGACGATTCGCTGACCAGCGCCTGCTTGCAAGGGATGAGCTCCTGCGTCAGGGCCGCTTCCAACCCGGGCAGGCGGCTTCTTTCCAGCAGGGCGGAATCGCTCTTCACCTTGGCGACCAGCGCTTTCTGCGCCGATACCGGATAAACCTGGCCCGGAGGCAGATCGAGCAGCGCGGCGCTGCTGGCGACCTGCTTGGCGATTTCAGCGTCGATCTGCGCTTCCGTCTTCAGTTCGTCCCACAGACCGTCGATCTTGTTCAGCACCACCAGCCGTGCGCGGCTGGCGCCCTGCACCGGTGCAATGTACTGACGCCAGATCTCGATGTCCGACTTGGTGACGCCGGTATCGGCTGCCAGCAGGAACAGCACTGCATGGGCGTTGGGCAGCATGTTGAGCGTCAGTTCGGGTTCGGTGCCGATGGCATTCAGTCCCGGCGTGTCGAGGATGACCAGCCCCTGTTTCAGCAACGGGTGGGGGAAATTGATCAGCGCATGGCGCCAGCGGGGAATGGCAATGCTGCCGTCGCGCTCCAGGCTGCGCGCGGTTTCCTCATCGTTGGGATTGATCAGGCCGAACGCTTCGGCCGTGGTGGCATCGACATCGAGCGTATCGGCCAGCCGCATCAGCGTTGCGCTCATTTCCTCGGCAGAATCGAGGTTGAGCGGGAATTCGGTCCAGGCATCCGCGTTGCGTTTGAAGTCGGCAATGCTGCCCTCACGGGTCTTGGTGTCGATCGGTAGTAGACGTAGCGAAGGGCGATGCAGTGGATCGAAAAACAGTTCGGTGGGGCACATGGTCGTGCGCCCTGCGGACGACGGCAGCACACGCTGCCGATAATCCGAGAAGAAGATCGCGTTGATGAGTTCGGACTTGCCGCGTGAGAATTCGGCGACGAAGGCCACGTTCAACTTGTCCTCCTGCAGGCGGCCGAGCAGCTGGTTCAGCCGCATCTCGGATTCGGCATCGCTCAGTTCCTGGGCGTCGAGCCAGTCGCGCAACGCTTCGACGCGCACGTACACGGCTTCGCGCCAGTTACTGTAGTGCTCGAATTCGTCAACCAGGGTGGTGGATTGCATGGGGCCAGTCAGAGATAAGGCATTGTCATTTAACGACATATTAATGACAAAACTTGATTCTGTGCCGGCTGGATCAACGCTGGCAGCTGGGGCAGTAGAAGCTTGCGCGTTGACCTTGCACGATGCGCCGGATCGGGGTCGCGCATGTCTTGCACGGCAGGCCTTCGCGATCGTATACCCGTGTTTGCAGCTGGAAATAACCCAGTTCGCCGTCGCTCGCGACATAGTCGCGCAGCGAACTGCCGCCCGCAGCGATGGCGGCCGTCAGCACCTGTTTGATCGCGGCGACCAGCCGGGCGCAGGCAGGGCGGCTGAGACGGCGTGCAGCAGTCGCCGGGCGGAGGCCGGCATGGAACAGCGACTCGGAGGCGTAGATGTTGCCGACGCCGACCACCACCTGCGCATCCATGATGACCTGCTTGATCGCAGCGTTGCGGCGCTGACACTGCGCATGCAGATAGGCAGCGTCGAACGCCGGGGTCAGGGGCTCAGGTCCCAGATGGGCGAGCAACGGGTGCCGCGTCACGTCGTCGGTCCACAGCACGGCGCCGAAGCGGCGCGGGTCGCGCAATCGCAGTGTGCTGCCGTCGTCGAACAGCCAGTCGACGTGATCGTGCAGGGCGGCGGGCTCGTCCGGCCCGGCCAGGCGCAGGCTGCCCGACATGCCCAGGTGGACGATCTGGGTGACGGCCCCAAAATCGAACAGCAGGTATTTCCCGCGCCGGTCGAGCCATTTGAGTGTCAGCCCGCCCAGCCGTGTTTCCAGATCGGCCGGTACCGGCCAGCGCAGGCGCGGGTTGCGCACCACGATGCGCGTGAGCATGCGATGCTGCAAGCGGGGCAGCAATCCCAGGCGGGTGGTTTCGACTTCGGGTAATTCGGGCATGGCGCGGGCGGAGGAGGGTCGATGGAAAAGGGACGGAGCCGTTCGGGGAAGCACGACGCTCTGTGATGTTTTGTACCCGCAAATGGGAACTGAACCGATACACTGTCATTCTATATAACGCGCTTTTACCCCAGAACCCCCTTACTTTGAATGCACGATTTTCTCTGCTGCTGGTGATGTTGGTCAGCAGTGCGGCTTCGGCTGCGGATCCCTTCGGGGTGCTCGACCGGGTGCCACCGTCGCCGGTGGCCGAACTGCGCCCGGCGGCGGTATGCGACGCGGCCGTGCCGACTGGCCCGATTACGCTGGCGCGCGCGGTCGAGCGCGCCCTGTGCGCCAATCCGGCCACCCGCAGCGCCTGGCTCACGGCGCGGCTGCGCGCCGCCGAGCTGGGGCAGGCATACAGTGCCTATCTGCCCAGCCTGTCGATCAGCGGCAACGCGTCCCGTACCGGCGACCGCACGCTGCCGAACGATCGCAATGCCTGGCAACTCGGGCTGGACGCACAATACCTGCTGTACGACTTCGGTGGCCGTGCGGCCCAGCGTGATGCCGCCGAGGCGTTGCTGGCGGCGGCGCGTGCAAGCCAGGACGACAGTGTGCGCCAGCTCTATCTGCAGACGGTGACCGCCTATTTCAACCTGTTGACCGCACAGGGTGCGGTCAACGTCGCGCGCGAGGCCGAGGCCTCGGCGCTCGCCGCGTTCAAGGCCGCCACCGCACGGGTGGCGGCAGGGACGGCCATTCCATTCGACCGGCTGCAGGCGAAAACGGTGTATACCCAGCGCCAGATCGAGCGGATCCGTGCCGAAGGCGAGGCCGCGCGGATGCAAGGCGAACTGGCTGCACTGATGGGTGATACCCGGCAAGCCGGCTTCAGAGTCATCGACAGCGAGGCGGCATTCAGCCAGATGCCGGACCTGAGCGCGGCGGTGGATGGTTTGATCGAGGCCGCGCGCAACCGCCGGCCGGATCTGCGTGCGGCGGAGGCGACGGTGCTGGCGCAGCAGGCCGGTGTGCGAAGCGCCGAGGCCGCCGGCAAGCCCAGCCTCTCGGCTTTCTATGGGGCGCAACGGCAGGACAACGGGTCCCTGGCGGCGACCAGTTCCAGCGTGGGGATCAATCTGACCATTCCGCTCTTCACCGGTTACCGCAACACCTATCAGATCGCCGCGGCACAAACCCAGGCCGACCTGGCCGCGACGGAACGCGACCGTGTCGCCAACCAGGTCGCGCTGGATGTATGGCGTGCCTACTACAGCGTGAAGAGCGAGACCGAGGCGGACAGCCGCAGCGCCGATCTGGTGGAAAGCGCGGCTGCGGCCGAGAAGCTCGCGCTGGGGCGTTATCAGGCGGGGCTTGGCATCCTGCTCGATGTATTGAGCGCGCAGGCCAATCTGGCCCAGGCGCGGCAGACCCAGTTGCAGACACGGCTGGGCTTGCGGGTGGCGCGGGCGCAGCTGGCGCAGGCCATTGGGGATTTGAGCTGGGACTGGCTGGAACCGGCGCAGCAGGAAGGAAAGCGATGAGAAAAACAGGGATGCTTGTACTGCTGGTCATGGTGCTTGCGGCGGCGGCATGGTGGTGGAATGGCAAGAGCAAGCCAGCCGAACCGCAATACCGGACGGTGACGGTGGATCGTGGCGACATTGCAGCTGAAGTGTCGGCCAACGGCACGCTCAATCCGGTCACGCTGGTCAACGTGGGTACCCAGGTCTCGGGAACGGTGCGGCGCATCGATGCCGACTTCAATCAGCAGGTGAAAGCCGGGCAGGTGCTGGCCGAACTCGACCCGGCACTGTTCAAGGCAGCGCTGGCGCAAAGCACGGCCAACCTCGCCAACGCCCAGGCGCAGCTCGATCTCGCCGAGGCCAATGCGGTACGCATGCAGACGCTGTTCAAGCAGGAATATGTGTCGCAGCAGGAACTCGATCAGGCGCTGGCTGCCCGTGCACAGGCTGCGGCACAAGTGCGGCTGGCGCGCGCCCAGGTGACGCGCGACCAGACCAATCTCGGTTTCTCGATCATCCGTTCGCCGGTCGACGGCACCGTGATCAACCGCCAGGTCGACGTCGGCCAGACCGTGGCAGCGAGCTTCCAGACGCCGACGCTGTTCCAGATCGGCAAGGATCTGACGCAGATGCAGATCGATTCCACTGTGTCGGAAGCCGATATCGGGCAGATCAAGGTGGGGCAGCCGGTGAAGTTTCGCGTCGATGCGTTCCCCGATACCGAATACACCGGCGCGGTGAGGCAGGTACGGCTGAACGCCACGACCGCGCAGAACGTCGTGACCTACAACGTGGTGGTGAATGTCGCCAACCCGGACCTGGCGCTGATGCCAGGGATGACGGCAAACCTGCGCGTGCTGGTCGAGACCCGGCCGGACGTGCTGCGGGTGCCGACGACGGCGCTGCGCTTCCGCCCGCAGGCGGGCAGCGTCGTCGAGGGCGCTGGCAAGCAGCGTGGTTCGGCGGTATATCGGCTGGTCGACGGCAAGCCCGTACGGGTAGCGGTGAAGACCGGCATCAGCGACAAGGCCTACACGCAAATCGTCAGCGGAACGCTGAAAGCGGGCGATACGGTGATCGTGGCCGATCTGGCGGCCAAAAAAGAGAATGGCGGCATGTCGCGCGGACGCCTGTTCTGATGGCCGTTCCCGGCGCGCCGCTGATCGAGGTGACGAACCTCGAAAAGGACTACACGACTGGTGCCGGCGTGTTCCAGGCGCTGCGCGGCGTGAGCCTCGGCATTGCCGAGGGCGAGTTCGTCGCCATCATGGGCGCGTCGGGCTCAGGTAAAAGCACCTTCATGAATCTGCTCGGCTGCCTCGACCGGCCTACCCGCGGCAGTTACCACCTCGACGGACAGGATGTCGGCCGTCTGTCGTCGGATCAACTGGCGGCGTTGCGCAATCGTGAAATCGGTTTCGTGTTCCAGGGATTCAACCTGTTGCCCAAATTGACTGCGCTCGACAACGTTGCACTGCCGCTGATGTATGCCGGCATGGGGCGCGAGGCGCGCCGCCGGCAGGCGCAGGCGATGCTCGAGCGGGTGGGGCTGGGCGAGCGCTCGCATCACACGCCGCTGCAGCTGTCGGGTGGCCAGCAGCAGCGGGTGGCAATCGCCCGCGCGCTGGCTACGCGCCCGCGCATCATTTTTGCCGACGAGCCGACCGGCAATCTCGACAGCGAAACCAGCCGCCAGGTGATGGACCTGTTCAGCCGGCTCAACCGCGAAGAAGGCATCACGCTGGTACTGGTGACGCACGAAGCCGACATCGCCGCCTATGCGCGTCGATGCATCCGTTTCCAGGATGGCCGGGTGATCGAGGACGTGGTTCAGGCGGAGGTTGCCGCATGATTTTCACCAGCCTGCTCGAGACCGCCTGGCATGCGCTCACCACGCACCGCATGCGCAGCTTCCTCACCATGCTCGGCATGGTCATCGGCGTGGCGGCCGTCATTCTCATGCTGGCGATCGGCCAGGGTGCACAGGCGATGGTGCGCAGCTCGATCGAGTCGATGGGCAGCAATCTCTTCATCATCATGTCGGGCGCCGTCTCGTCGGGGGGCGCGCGGGTGGCGACCGGCGATGCGCCCTCGCTCACTTTCGACGATGCCGACGCCATCCGCGAGCTGCCCGACATCCTGGCGTCGGCGCCGGTGTCGCCCGGCGGCGCCCAGTTGATCTACGGCGGCGTGAACTGGAATACCTCGGTCTACGGTACGACGCCGGACTATGCCGTGGTGCGGAACTGGTCGATGGCGTCGGGCAGTTTCTTCAGCGACGCCGACGTGCGCAGGGGCGCGCGGGTGGCGGTCATCGGCGGCGTGGTGGCGCGCGAACTATTCGGCGACGAGGATCCCGTCGGCAAGATCATCCGTATCAAGCAGGCGCCGTTCGAGGTGATCGGCGTGCTGGCGTCAAAGGGACAGAGTCTCGATGGGCGCGACCAGGACGATACCGTGCTGGTGCCGATCAGCAGCGCCCAGCAAAAGATATTCAGCAACACTCTGCGCAACCGCGCCCGCTTCATCATGGTGCAGGCGGTGTCGGAAAAACGCATGGATGCCGCCGAAGCGTCCATCAACGAGCTGTTGCGCAGCCGGCATCGGATCGGATTGGGCCAGGATGACGACTTTACCGTGCGCAACCTGACGGCCCTCGCCGAGACCGCCGCCTCGACCACCCGCATCATGAGTCTGCTGCTTGGTGCGATCGCCGCCATCTCGCTGGTGGTGGGCGGTATCGGGATCATGAACATCATGCTGGTGTCGGTGACCGAACGGACTCGCGAGATCGGCATCCGCATGGCGATCGGCGCACGCCGCCGCGATGTGTTGTGGCAGTTCCTGATCGAGGCGCTGACCCTGTCACTCTTCGGCTGCGGAATTGGGCTGCTGTTCGGCATTGGCGGCGCCTGGCTGGTCGAACGGCTGGCCGGCTTGCCGGTAGCGGTCACGCCGGCCTCGGTGCTGATGGCGGTCGGCGTATCTTTCCTGATCGGCGTGTTTTTCGGCTTCTACCCGGCCAGACGCGCCGCAGGACTCGATCCCATCGACGCGCTGCGGTCGCAATAGGGGGCAAGGTTGAACCTTGCATACAGGCGAGCCTCGAACGCTTAGAATCGTGACAAGCAATCGATCAACAAGGCATAACATGGCATTCCTCAAGACTTTTCCTCTCTACGCAATGCTGGCGCTCGTGACCGCGTGCAGCCAGCTTGGCGTCAAGTCGCCGCCGCCTGTCGCGGTGGAATCCCAGCCCCAGCCGCCTGCCGAAGCGGTGGCTGAGCCTGCAGTCGACCCGGCGGCGGAGGCTGCGGCCAAGGCGCAAGCCGCATTGCCCAAGCAGCCGCTTACGCCGGACATCCTGTTCAAGTTCCTGGTGGCGGAAGTGGCCGGACAGCGTGGCCAGATCGGCGTCGCCCAGTCGACTTATCTCGATCTCGCGCGGGAGACGCACGATCCCCGTATCGCCCGCCGGGCCGCCGAGGTTTCGATGTTCGCCCGCAACCCGGCCGGCGCGCTGGAGGCCACGCGGCTGTGGATGGCGGCCGAACCGGATTCGGAGCCTGCCCAGCAGACGATGGCGGTGCTGCTGCTGAATGAGGGTAAATTCGACGAGGCCGAGCCCATTCTGCGGGTCCTGCTGAAGAAGGATCCTGCGAATGGCTTTCTGCATCTGACCTCCGTGATGGGGAAAACGCGTGGCTCGCCGGCCGGTCTGGAACTGGTCGAAGGGCTGGCTGCGGGCTATCCGGCCTTGCCGGAAGCGCGTTTTGCCGTGGCCCAGGCCGCGGCCAGCGTCGGACGTAACGAGGCGGCGGTCGCCGCTTTGCAGAAGGCCGATGACCTGCGTCCCGGCTGGGAGCCAGCCGCTTTGCTGCGGGCCCAGATACTCGACCAGACATCGCATGCCGACGCGCTCGCGTTCATGCGGACGTTTCTGGCTGCACATGCCGATGCCCGCGAGGTTCGGCTGGCTTACGCGCGCGTCCTTGTCAGCGCCAACCATTTCGACGAGGCGCGCGCCGAATTCACCCGGCTGACCCGGGATTTTCCGCGCAATGCCGAAGTGAGTTTCGCTGCGGGCCTGTTGTCCCTGCAAATGGGCGATGCCAAGACAGCCCACGATTTCCTGGCGAAAACCCTGGAATACAACCCGCGCGATCCGAATGCCGTGTACTACTACCTGGGACAGGCAGCCGAACAGATGAAACAGCCGGAAGCGGCCGGTGCCTACTACGCCGGGGTCAAGGCCGGTAATTATCTGGTTCCGGCGCGTGCACGTCAGGCCGTGCTGCTGGTCGGGGCCGGCCGGCCGGATGAGGCGATCGCTCTGTTGAAAGCCACCCAGGGCGAGAACGATGCGCAGAATGTGCGGTTGATTCAGGCCCAGGCCGAAGTGTTGCGCGGCAGCAAGCAGTACGCGGCGATCTATGAGGTGCTGTCGGAGGGACTCAAGCGTTACCCCGACTCGGCAGATCTGCTGTACGACCATGCCATGGCGGCCGAGAAACTCGACAAGCTCGATGTGCTGGAGGCGGATTTGCGCCGCGTGATCGTGCTGCGTCCCATGGATGCACAAGCCTATAACGCGCTGGGCTACACGCTGGCTGACCGCACCAAGCGTCTTTCCGAAGCCCTCACCCTTCTCGACAAGGCATTGACCCTGTCGCCGGACGATCCTTTCATCCTCGACAGCGTGGGCTGGGCACAGTACCGTTCAGGCAACCTGGCGCGCGCGCAGGAATATCTCGAACGTGCCTTCAAGGCGCGCCCCGACCCCGAAATCGCCGCTCACCTGGGCGAAGTCCTGTGGGCGCGCGGCCAGCGTGACGAAGCGGGCAAGCTATGGCAAAGCAGCCTGCAAAGCCACCCGCAAAACGAATTGTTGCTGGAAACGCTACGCCGTCTCAAGCCTTGATGCGCGCCGCCTCTACAACAGCGCTCCTGGCGCTGCTACTGGGCGGTTGTGCATCGGCTCCCCCCGTGCCTCCGGTCGTCGAGATGCCAGCCCAGTCTGCCAACTGGACCCTGCAGGGCCGCATCGGCGTGCAGGGCGACGAGCAGAATCTGTCGGGCCAGATCCACTGGCAGCATCGGGCAGACCGGGACGAGTTGCTGATGACGTCGCCCCTGGGGCAGGGGGTGGCGCGCATCGTGCGCGACGGCGACGGCGTGACGCTCGAAATCCCCAATCAGCCTACGCGACACGCCCGCGATGCCGACACCTTGACGCGCGAGGCGCTCGGTTATGTGTTGCCGGTCACGGGGCTGACCTGGTGGGTGCAGGCGCGCCCGGCCCCGGACAGCGCCTTCGAGGCCACGCGCGATGCCTCGGGCCGTCTTGCGCAACTCAAGCAGGATGGCTGGACGATCGATTATCTCCAATATGTCGCCGATGCGTCTGCGCGTCCGCGCAAACTGGTAGTGAAGCGAGAAGGCCTGGAAATCCGGCTGGTAGCTGACAGTTGGCAAAGCGAATGAGCAGCCACGCCTATCCCGCCCCAGCCAAACTGAATCTGTTCCTGCATGTCGTCGGCCGGCGTGCCGATGGCTACCACCTGCTGCAGAGCGTGTTTCGGCTGATCAACCACGGCGACACCGTACATCTCGAATTGCGCGATGATGACCGGATCGTGCGTGAAGGTGATCTTCCCGGTGTGTCCGAGGACGATGACCTGACCGTTCGTGCGGCGCGCCTATTGCAGGCCTACGCACCTGCCGGAGTGGGTGTGAGCATCCGGCTGGATAAAAATCTGCCGCTTGGCGGCGGCCTGGGCGGCGGCAGTTCGGACGCCGCCACGGTCCTGCTGGCGCTCAATCGTCTGTGGCAGGTCGATCTGCCGCGCAAGACGCTCCAGGAGCTGGCGTTGCGACTGGGGGCCGACGTGCCCGTGTTCGTGTTCGGGCAGACCGCATTTGCCGAAGGTGTCGGCGAAATCCTGCATGCGGTGAGCGCCCCCCCGGCCTGGTATGTGGTGCTGATGCCGCCGGTGCAGGTGCCGACCGCAGCAATTTTTGCCGTGCCGGAATTGACACGCAACACGCCACCCCTCAAAATAGCGCCCTTTTCCGCAGGCATGGGTCGTAACGACCTGCAGTCCGTGGTGGTCAGTCGATACCCCGAAGTCGCGCGTCATCTCGAATGGCTGGCGAATTTCGGCGAGGCGCGAATGACCGGTTCGGGGGCCTGCGTGTTTGCATCGTTCGGGACGGAAGAAGCGGCGCGCGGCGTGTTGCGCCGGCTGCCCGAAACGATGCAGGGTTTTGTGGCGCAGGGGCTCGACCGGCATCCGCTGTACGAGTACTGCGACTGAGCAGCACCCGATTTTTATTGGGGAGTCGCCAAGTGGTAAGGCATCGGATTTTGATTCCGACATTCGTAGGTTCGATCCCTACCTCCCCAGCCAGTTAAGCGAACAGCCGCCGGTGGCGGCTGTTTTTGTTGTTGTGTCGGACCAGCCAAATCGCCGGAGACTCGTGTGTCCATAGACAACCTGATGGTGTTCAGCGGAAATGCCAACCCACGTCTTGCCAGCGACGTGGTGCGCCACTTGAACATTCATCTCGGCCGTGCCACGGTGTCGCGGTTTTCCGATGGCGAGGTGATGGTCGAGATCCTGGAGAACGTGCGCGGCAAGGACGTGTTCGTGCTGCAGTCGACCTGCCAGCCGACCAACGACACCCTGATGGAAGTCATGGTGATGGTCGATGCGCTGAAACGCGCCTCGGCCGCCCGCATCACCGCGGCGATCCCGTATTACGGCTATGCGCGCCAGGACCGGCGCACCCGTTCGGCCCGGGTGGCGATCACCGCCAAGGTGGTGGCCAACATGCTGCAGGGCGTGGGAATCGACCGCTTGCTGACGATGGATCTGCATTCGGACCAGATCCAGGGGTTTTTCGATATTCCGGTCGACAACATCTATTCCAGTCCAATCCTGCTGGGCGATATCTGGAAGCGTAACCACCCGAACCTGATGGTGGTATCGCCTGATGTAGGCGGGGTGGTGCGGGCACGGGCGATTGCCAAGCGGCTGGAATGCGACCTGGCGATCATCGACAAGCGCCGTCCCAAGCCAAACGTGGCGAAGGTGATGCACATCATCGGCGACGTCAAGGATCGGACCTGCATCATCATGGATGACATGGTCGATACGGCCAATACGCTGTGCGAAGCG
>NZ_MEGP01000043.1:0-10652 GCF_001725555.1 Thiobacillus sp. SCN 63-57
GACATGGCCCGTAATCTGAAACCGTCAGCACGGGGTGAACTGGAGATCACCGATATCAACCGGCGCTACCTCGAATCGGGCGAGCTTAATGTGTCGATCATGGGCCGCGGCCATGCCTGGCTGGACACGGGTACCCATGAATCGATGTTGGAGGCCTCGCTGTTCATCGAGACGATCGAGAAGCGGCAGGGTTTGAAGATCGCCTGCCCCGAAGAGATTGCCTATCGTCAGGGATACATTACGGCGGAGCAGGTGGCGAAGCTTGCTGAACCATTAAAGAAGAATGCCTATGGGCAATATTTGTTGAATATGCTGAATGAACGGGTTTTCTGAGACGGTGAGTTGGGAATGGTGGGCAGCAAGCCGAAACCGAGTCCCACCCCCCGCTCACTGCCCACCAAAATGAATATCATCGAAACCCCTCTCCCCGGCGTCCTTATCCTTGAACCCAAGGTATTCGGCGACGCGCGTGGCTTCTTCCTGGAAAGCTGGAACAAGCAGACGTTTGCGAAATGCGGCCTCGAAGCGGATTTTGTGCAGGACAACCATTCGCGCTCGGCCAGGGGCGTATTGCGCGGATTGCATTACCAGGTCAACGAGCCGCAGGGAAAACTGGTACGCGTGGTGAGTGGCTCGGTCTTCGACGTGGCGGTGGATCTGCGCAAATCCTCGCCGCATTTCGGACAATGGGTCGGCTACGAGCTTTCGGCTGAGAACCAGCGCATGATGTGGATTCCGCCCGGGTTCGCACATGGTTTCCTGGTGTTGTCCGATAGCGCCGATTTCCTCTACAAGACCACCACCTACTACGCCCCGCAATGGGATCGCGGCATCCGCTGGGACGATCCGCAGATCGGGGTGGCATGGCCGCTCGAAGGAACACCCGTGCTATCCGCCAAGGACCAGGTTCAACCCTTGCTCAAGGATGCGGAGGTCTACGCATGACGACTGTTCCCCGCTCCCCGCTCCCCGCTCCCCGCATTCTCCTGACAGGGGCTCGTGGTCAGGTCGGCTGGGAGCTGCGGCGTACGCTCGGCAGCCTGGGCGAGGTGGTCGCACTGGATTCGCGGGCCATGAATCTGGCCGATGCCGATGCGGTGCGCCGGACGGTACGTGACATTGCGCCGGGCATCATCGTCAACCCGGCTGCTTATACCGCGGTGGACAAGGCCGAGAGCGAGCCGGAGCTGGCGCGTACAGTCAACGCGGCGGCACCCGGCGTCCTCGCCGAGGAAGCGGGCCGGCTTGGCGCGCTGCTGGTGCATTACTCTACCGACTATGTGTTCAACGGCAGCGGCAGCACCCCCTGGAAAGAGGACGCTGCCTGCGATCCGCTCAATGTGTATGGCGCAAGCAAGCTGGCAGGCGAGCGCGCCATCCAGGCCGCCGGCTGTCGTCATCTGATTTTCCGCACGTCCTGGGTGTACGGCGCGCGCGGCAGCAATTTCCTGCTGACCATGCGCCGCTTGATGCGGGAGCGGCCGGAGCTGAAGATCGTCGCCGACCAGATCGGGGCGCCGACCTGGTGCCGCGACTTGGCCGAAGCGACGGCCTTGGTCTTGAGTCAGGTCGCCGCGCCCATGTCAGCCGCGAATCAAGCCGAGCCTTGGGGCGTCTATCACATGGCGAATGCCGGCGAAACTTCATGGCACGGCTTCGCAGAGGCGATCCAGTCGCTCGATGAATTCGACGAGACCTGGGTGCCGGGCCGGCTGGTTCCGATCCCGAGCAGCGATTACCCGACCCCGGCAAAACGCCCGCTCAATTCGCGCCTGAACAACGACAAGCTTGAACAGACGTTCGGTATACGACTGCAGGATTGGCGCGCGGCGCTGGCGCTATGCCTGGAGACAGACGGTAAGTAATACGGAGGAGACGCATGTGAAAGTGTTATTGACCGGCGGTGCGGGCTATATCGGTTCGCATACTGCAGTGGAGTGTTTGGCGGCAGGGCATGAGGTGACGGTGTTCGACAATCTGTCGAACAGCAGCGTGAAATCGCTGGAACGGGTGGCGCAGATTGTCGGCCGACTGGTGACATTCGTACAGGGCGACATTCGCGACCGGACGGCGTTGCGTAGACTGTTCGCGGATCACGCGATCGATGCGGTGGTGCATTTCGCCGGGCTGAAAGCGGTGGGCGAGTCGGTGGAAAAACCGCTCCTGTATTACGACAACAACATCGCCGGCAGCATCGCGCTGTTCGAGGAAATGGCGGCGGCCGGCGTGAAGGCGGTGGTGTTCTCGTCGTCCGCCACGGTGTACGGCGATCCGGCGACGGTGCCGATCACCGAGGATTTTCCGCTGTCGGCGACCAATCCCTATGGCCGTTCCAAACTGTTCATCGAGGAGATGCTGCGCGATATCGCCTTGGCCGATCCAGCCTGGAACATTGCGCTGCTGCGCTATTTCAACCCCGTGGGCGCGCACGAATCAGGACTGATCGGCGAGGACCCGCGCGGCATCCCCAACAACCTGATGCCCTATGTGGCACAGGTGGCGGTAGGCAGGCGCCCGCATCTCAATGTGTTCGGCGGCGACTATCCGACGCCGGACGGCACCGGCGTGCGCGACTATATCCATGTGGTCGATCTGGCGCGCGGGCATGTGGCGGCGCTGAACAAATTGCTGCAACTGGGCGGCGTGCAGACCTGGAATCTGGGCACCGGGCGCGGGGTGAGCGTGCTCGACATGGTGCGTGCGTTCGAGGCAGCCAGCGGCAAGCCGGTGCCGTACCGGATCGTGGCGCGTCGTGCCG
Organism: Thiobacillus sp. SCN 63-57; assembly: GCF_001725555.1. Classification (NCBI taxonomy): domain Bacteria; kingdom Pseudomonadati; phylum Pseudomonadota; class Betaproteobacteria; order Nitrosomonadales; family Thiobacillaceae; genus Thiobacillus; species Thiobacillus sp. SCN 63-57. The sequence continues at coordinate 2,759 of NZ_MEGP01000043.1, forward strand.
GAGACGTGGCGCAATGCTGGGCCGATCCGGCCCGCGCAGCGCGCGAGCTGGGCTGGCGGGCCGAATATGATCTGCCGCGCATGTGTGCCGACGCCTGGCGCTGGCAGGCCGGCAATCCCGAGGGCTATGCCTGAATTGTGCGGAGCTTGCTAGCTCCGGCGTTTGCCGAACAGCCCACGCCCGCGGAAATACTGTACCCCCAGCCAGCCGCCGAACAGCCCGCCGAGGTGGGCGAAATGGGCGACGCCCGCATCGGTGCTGGTGAGGCCGAGGACAAGCTCGACGACTCCATAGCCGAGCACGAAGAGGCGGGCCGGGATGCGGATGAAAGGCAGGAAAATGATGCTGACGACACTGCGGGGAAAATACAGCGCATAGGCCAGCAGGAGGCCGAACACGCCGCCGGAGGCGCCGATGACGGGGCTGCTGCTGTGTAGGAAATAGCCGGAGACGGCGATCTGCGTCATCGCGGCCACCACGACGCTGAGCAGATAGGTCAACAGGTAGCGCAGGTCGTTCCAGCGCCTTTCCAGTTCGGCGCCGAACATCCACACAGCGAACATGTTGAATCCAAGATGGGTAAGCGAGCCGTGCAGGAAGCTGTAGGTGACCAATTGCCACAGATGGAACGTACCGTCCGAGCCCGGCGGCCACAGGGCGAAGATGCGGATGATCTCGGGCCCGGTGACGAGTTCGAGTACGTAGACGAGAACATTCAGCAGGATGAGGATGAGTGTGATCGGCGGCATGGCGGTTGGCGTGTCAGATGGCAGGGAAATCAGCCTGCGGGCTCCCAGTGCTGCAGCTTGAGTTGCAATGACTGCTGCCCATTGAATTCGTTCGGCATCAGCGCATACACGGCACGGATGCGATTGGGCAGCGGGTCGGCCTGGAAGAACCGCATGGCATCGAACGAGGTCTCCCCGCGTGCCAGCTTGAGTTTCAGGTGCTTTTCACCGACGACGCGCTGTGCCACGACATCGAAGGTGGCGGTGAACAGCGGTGCGGGAAAACCCTGTCCCCAGACCGCATGGTCGAACTGCTCGGCGAGTTCGTAGCGGTGCTCGGCGAGGTCCAGTTCGCCGTCGGTTTCGATTCTGCCATCGAGATCTGCAGGGTCGATCAGTTCACGCACCACGGCCTCGAATGCTGTGCTGAACTCCGCATGGCGCCCGGCGGGAATGCTGAGCCCGGCGGCCATGGCGTGGCCGCCGAACTTGACGATCAGGCCAGGGTGGCGCTTGTCGATCAGGTCGAGCGCATCGCGCAAATGCAGGCCGGGGATGGAGCGGCCGGAACCCTTGAGTTCCCCTGTCTCGCTGCGGGCGAAGACGAGGGTGGGGCGGTGGAATTTGTCCTTCAGGCGCGACGCCAGGATGCCGATCACGCCGACATGCCAGCCGGGCTGATATGCGGTGAGGCTGTGGCTGTCGGTCGGGTTGAAGGTGGCGAGGATGGCAAGCGCCTCCTCCAGCATATCGGCCTCGACGTCGCGCCGTGCGCGGTTGAGCGTGTCGAGCTGTTGCGCCAGTCGCTGCGCAATGGCGGGGTCGTCGGCCAGCAGGCATTCGATGCCGAGCGCCATGTCGTCGATGCGGCCGGCGGCGTTCAATCGCGGACCGAGCATGAAGCCGAGGTCGAACACGGTGGCGCGGGCAGGCTCGCGCCCGGCGGCGCGGAACAGCGCGTTGATGCCGGCGCAGGCCTTGCCCGCGCGCATACGCACCAGCCCCTGGGCGACCAGGGTGCGGTTGTTGGCGTCGAGCTTCACCACGTCGGCGACCGTGCCGAGCGCGACGAGGTCGAGCAGGGCGCGCAGATCGGGTTCGGGCGTGTTGGCATAGGCGCCTCGTTGCCGCAGTTCGGCGCGCAGGGCCAGCAGCACGTAGAACATCACCCCGACGCCTGCCAGATTCTTCGAGCCGAAGCTGCAGCCTGGCTGGTTGGGGTTGACGATGCAGGCGGCGTCCGGCAGCGCGTCGCCGGGCAGGTGGTGGTCGGTGACCAGCACGGGGATGCCGAGCGCGTTCGCCGCCGCCACGCCGTCGACCGCAGCGATGCCGTTGTCCACCGTGACCAGCAGATCGGGTTGTCGTGCGGCGGCGAGCGTCACGATGTCGGGCGTGAGGCCGTAGCCGTGTTCGAGCCGGTTGGGCACGATGAAATCGACCTGCGCGCCGAGCAGGCGCAGGCCGCGCACGCCGACCGCGCAGGCCGTGGCGCCGTCGGCGTCGTAGTCGGCGATGATGAGCAGGCGTTTGTTGTCGCGAATGGCGTCGGCCAGCAGCGCGGCGGCGCGGTCGATGTGCAGCAGGCCGGCGGGCGGCAGCAGCTGCGGCAGGCGGTGGGTGATTTCGTCTGGATGGTTGACGCCGCGGGCGGCATACAGCCGCGCCCAGGCGGGGGCGAGCCCGGCCTGCTCGAGGGCGGCGCGGGCGTCGGCGGGGCAGGGGCGGATAGTGATGGACGGCATGACGGAATTGTATTGGCAGACGGGGCGGAACGAGCGAATCAGGGATTCAGAATCTGGTGAAGTGCCGATTCTGTCCGCCGCGGACACGGAGTACCATCGTGCCATGAGCCATTTACTTCCGCTTTCCCGTGTGGCCAAGCTGGTCGGCCAGCCGCGTCATGCGCTGCAGGAAATGATCCGTGGCGGTGTACTGGCAACTTTTGACGGCATGGTCGAGCTCGACGAATTGCTGCGCGTGTTCCCGGATGTGAAGTGGGACGACGATGCCGAGTTTCGCCGGGTTCAGGAAATCAAGGACAAGGCGTTCGCCAAGCGGGTACTGGAGCGTGCGCTGCCCGACAAGGACGTGCTGGTGGCGCGCCTGAACGCGCTGGGCAACGACTATGCGGCAGCCAAGGCCTTGCTGCTGCATTACGGCAACGTGATGACCTGGCTCGACGAGAAGATCGACGAAATCGAAGAAGACCAAAGCGCGGAAACGCGCCATGCCTTGCTTACCGTGCGCGCATTTCTGCTGCGCAATCTGACCGAGGTTCCGCCGGATGCAGTACAGGCGCAGGCGACGATTGCGCAGGAAAGGATATTCAAAATCATGTCAGCCCATGTGACCATCCAGCCCAGCGGCCACGAATTCTACGTGGAGGGCAACGACACTCTGCTGGAAGCCGCGTTGCGCAATGGCGTGTCGCTGAATTACGGCTGCAGCAACGGCAATTGCGGCGACTGCAAGGCGCGCGTGCTGTCGGGCGAGGTGACGAAAGTCCATGCGCACGACTATGTCCTGAAAGAAGCCGAAAAAGAAGCCGGGGTGGTCCTGCTGTGCGCCTATGCGCCGGTCAACGACGTGGTGATCGAAGCCAACGTGGCAGGCGCGCGCGATATTCCGGTGCAGCAGCTGACCGCCAAGGTGAAGTCGATCGAGGTGTTCAACCCGCACATGGCCGCGCTGCATATTCTCGCGCCGCGCAGCCAGCGCCTGCGTTATCTCGGCGGCCAGAGCGTCGACGTGTCGATCGACGGGGTGAAAGGGCGCTACGCCATTGCCAGTTGCCCGTGCGAGGATCGCCACATCGAGATCCAGATTCCGCGCCGGGCGGACGATGCGTTTGTCGAGAGCGTGTTCGGCAGCTTGAAGGCCAATGACGTGGTGAAGGTGGAAGGCCCTTTCGGCGAATTCGTGCTGGATGAGGACTCGCCGCGTCCGGTGATTTTCCTCGCTTTCGGCGCGGGCTTCGCGCCGATCAAAAGCCTGATCCAGCATGCCATGTCGCTGGAACTGGCCGAGTCGATGGACTTGCACTGGCTGGCCGATGAGGCCGGGCATTATCAGGACAACCTGTGCCGCGCCTGGACCGATGCGCTGGACAATTTCAATTACCTGCCGCATGCGCAGACCGATGACCTGGAGGCCGCGCTGCAAAGCATCGTGATGGATTACCCGGATCTGCATCGCTTCGACGTATATGCAGCTGGAACCGCAACGCAGCTCGAGCAGGCGCGCCGGCATTTCGTGGCGGAAGGCTTGCATGAAGCACGCTGGTTCGCGGGGGTGATGGATACCTGAATGTGCCGCTCCCTGCGCTATCTGTGGGCGTTGCCGGTTACCTTGTTGGGCGTGCTGGCCGCGCTCGCTGCACGGGGGAGCGGAGGTGCTGTACGGCAGGTGGAAGGTGTGCTGGAAGCTGCTGGCGGCTGGCCGGCATGGGTATTGCGACGCGGCTTTCCGTTCAGCGGGCCGGTTGCGGCAATCACGCTGGGACACGTCGTTCTGGGCGTGTCATCGAGCGTCCTGGCCGCGACGCGCATGCACGAGCGTGCGCATGTCAGGCAATTTGAACGCTGGGGTGTTTTTCTGTTGATGCTGTATCCGCTGGCCGGGTTGCTTGCGTGGTTACGCGGCGGCAATCCCTATTGCGACAATTTGTTCGAGCGCGAGGCACGGATGGCAGAAGTCGCAGGCCAGGAGGTATCCAGGCGATCCCGCCTGGCCGGAGATCAGTCGACGGGGCGGTGAGATGCTTCGCCAGGGTCGCCGGTGTCGGGGTCGATCCAGTCGGAAATTCCGATCTCCTCTTCGGCCTCTTCCACCGTTTCGCCAGGCTCGTAGTCGCTGTCGGCGTTGTACTCCATGTCCTGTACGGCTTCCATCAGACTGGCAAAGGGACCGTATTCCTCGCCGGTCATGGCATCGATCCAATAGCATCCATCCGGCCGCTCGATGATGCGGGTGTGGTCGTATTCAGCAGGGGTCTCGGGTATGGCAGGTTTCATGATGCGTCCTCCGTGCCTTGACTATAGGGCGGGAAGCCGGGCAGGGCAAGCGTCAGGCTATGCGCCCGAGCAGCGTCAAGCCGATCAGGGCGGCCATCGTCAGCGCCAAGTGCAACCAGCTCCATAGCCGAAAATGCCGCACCAGCGCGGTGACTTCGCGGTTGGCGATCAGGAAGGGGCGGCCATGCGACGGCTTGCGCACAAGATGGATGCCGTCTTTCAGGCGGATATCGAGATGAGCGAGGTCGACTTCGTCGGATGCGGCCTGGCGCGCGTGCTCCCACTCGTCAAGACTGATTTCGCCGTCGCGGTCGGCGTCGAAACGTGTCAGGAGTGCAGTCTTGTCGACCTTCCATTCGGTCAGCAGCGTAGCGAGATCGGCCTTCTTGTCGAGCACGGCATTGGGACCGCCCAAGGTCACGTGGTCGCCGATCACGTAAATGGTGTCGCCTTCGATCAGCGTCCATTCTGTTTTGCGATAACCGCCTGAGGTCGCGACCTGTTTGCGCGAAGTCAGAATTTCCGCGCCGTCAGGATCGACCAGTACGCTGCCGCTGCCGTCGTCCACGCCGAACGTGTCATGCGATATTCCGGATTCGACGTATTCCCAGCGGTCACCGTTCTTGCGCTCGATGCGGTAGCGGTACCACAGGCAGGGCAGGCCGTTGACTGGGCTGATCAGGTTGTCGCCCGGCGGCTGGCTGCCGCGCCCGACGAGTTCGATGTAGCCTTGCGGCGCCGAGGCGATGCGCGAGGTCGGCGTATCTGCCACGGTGCGATAGCGCTTGAGATTGGCAAACCACGCCCAGAAACTGGTCAGCCCGACCAACGCAAAACTGATTTGCCAGCCTAGATGGGAATGCAGCTGGAAGCCGAGCAGCAGAATGGCCAGATTGCCGCCGCCCAGCGCGAAATTGGTGTAGTCGTGCTGCCATTCGGCCGTCCAGCGCACCGGGAGCATCAGCGGTCGAAGAGCTGCTTCAGGTCAACGTCTTTCTTTTCCTCGGCAGCGAAGCGTAACAGCGGAAACAGACGGAAGGCGAACAGACGCGCCACGAGGGTGTCGGGAAACTGCTCCACCCGCACGTTATTGACGTTGACCGAATCGTTGTAGAACTCGCGACGGTCGGCAATCGCGTTTTCCAGCCCGGTAATGCGCGCTTGCAGATGCAGGAAGGTTTCGTTGGTCTTCAGTTCGGGATAGGCCTCGGCAACCGCGAACAGATTGCCAAGGCCCACGCGCAATGCGCCTTCGGCCTGCCCCAGCGCGGGGATGTTCTGCGATTCCCGGGCGCTCGCGACCTGGCTGCGCGCGTGCATCACTTTTTCAAGCGTCTCCTGTTCGAACTGCATGTATTGCTTGCAGGTTTCGACCAGCTTCGGCAGCTCGTCATGGCGCTGCTTGAGCAGGATGTCGATATTCGACCAGGCCTTGCCGACGTTATGCTTCAGCGTGACAAGCTGGTTGAAGATGAACACGCCATAGACGGCCGGAAGTGCGAGCACGATGAAGAAAAGCAGGAGGCCGGGCATGGTTGCGTTCCAGATGATGAGGTCGCAGAAATAGCGGACGACAGCCGTTTAACTTGAGCGGGCGTCAGATGCGTGCGGTGAGAATGCCCGCGATTTCAGCGTCGGTGAGTGCAATCGGATTGGTTTTCATGCTGCTACCGCGGCTGTTGGCCACGATGCGCGGGATATCGGCGTGCGTCACACCGTACTGTGCCAGAGTTGGAAGCTCAAGTGCGCGTGTCCAGGCGTCGAGCGTATCGATCAGGGCGGCGTGCGACGCAGTCTGGTTCAGTTGGCCCTGCTTGCTCAGCAGGCGCCCCACTTGTGCGTATTTTTCCAGCGCCGGGTGATCCGCTTCGCGCGCTTGCAATGCCTCGATATTGACGCGCGTGGCCTGCGCCACCAGCGTGCCGCACGCGACGCCGTGCGGAATCGGGAAGAATGCCCCCAATGGTGCGGCCAGCCCGTGCACCGAGCCGAGCCCGACCTGCGCCAGTGTGATGCCCGATACCAGCGCCGCGTAGGCCATGCGATTGCGCGCCGCCGCATCGCCGGCATCGGCATACATGGCCAGCAGGCCGTCGCGGGCGGCCTTCATGCCACCCCAGGCGAGTGAATCGGTCAAGGGGGCGGCGCGGCAGGAAACGTAGGACTCCAGCAGCTGGGTGAAGGCATCCATCCCGTTCGCCGCGATCACTGAGGCAGGGCAGGTGGCGAGGAGATCGGGATCGACCAGTGCAACTTCGGCCACCAGTTTTTCGTCGCGGAAGGATTTCTTGAAGCCATCCGCGCCCTGCACGCTTAATACGGCGTTCTTGGTCGCCTCCGAGCCGGTGCCAGCGGTGGTCGGTACGGCAATGAACGGGGTGGCCGGACCGACGTACGCGAGTTCGGGCCCCACGCCTTCCAGGTGGTCCATCACCGAGTTGCCGGGTATGAGCAGACCGGCAATCGCTTTGGCTGCATCCAGCGCGCTGCCGCCACCGAAGCCGATGACCACGTCAATGGATGCCGGGCGCAAGGCGAGCACGGCCTCATCCACCATCTGCGGAGACGGTTCGCCCGGAATGGCCAGATGCAACCATGAAACCCCCTGTGCCTTCAGCCCGTCCGTCACGCTTGTCCAGAATGGCGAATTTCTCAGCGAATTCGCGCCAGTCACCAGCAAAGCACGCGTGCCGTAGGTGCGGGCAATTGCCGGCAACTTGCCGAGCACGCCGGGGCCGAACTCGATGCGCGGCAGGCGCGACAGGGAAAAAGCGGAAATATGCACAAGCGGACTTTCTATCGACGGGACGCCAAATGGTAGCGAGTTTGCCGACACATTGTCTGCACAATAAGTGTGCATGGTTTCCGGCTGTTTCGCGCTGTCGGCCGTTATCGCCATCTGTGCCTGCAGTGGCAGGGTCCATTCAGTCGATTGAAAACATTGGAAATGTTGCCAATGGCGCTTAATGGGCTTTGCCATAAAGCCCGCAAGTGTTGACGGGGCTAAACACGCTTTGCTATAGTTCCGCTTCTCGATTGACGCGGTTTCATTTGCGACAGGCGCGGGGTGGAGCAGTCTGGCAGCTCGTCGGGCTCATAACCCGAAGGTCGTAGGTTCAAATCCTGCCCCCGCAACCATTTCGAAAATAA
>NZ_MEGP01000044.1:0-10431 GCF_001725555.1 Thiobacillus sp. SCN 63-57
GTAGAAGGTGAAGAAAATCTGGGTTTCATAACCCAGCGCCGCCGCCGTCGAAGCCAGGATGAACGGGGGGTAAGCCCAGTCCAGCGTGCCCTTGGTGGCAATGATGGCCATTTTTTTGGTATCCATGCTCTGTCTCCTGTTTCGTTAAAAAAACAGCGCCGTGTGTTCTTCTTTGGAACAGTCGGCGCCGGTTAGGTTTCTTTTATTATTTTTTCTTCATGAAGAAGGTGAACTCGCCACCTGCCTCGGCAGTGGACAGCAGTTCGTTGCCGGTCTGCTTGGCGAAGGCCGCAAAATCCTTGACCGAACCCGGGTCGGTCGACAGGATTTTCAGCACTTGTCCGCTGGTGACTTCGGCCAGGGCTTTCTTGGCACGCAGGATGGGCAGGGGACAGTTCAGACCACGTGCATCGAGTTCTTTATCGAAATTCATGTTGTTCTCCTTACATTAAATCCATTAAATCGGCATGTACTAAAAAACGCTGCGGTACCTTAAACCAGAAGTTCCCCTATTGCAACCGAAATTGCTGCGCAATAGGAAAATCAGGCCATTCCTTCGACGTTCGCGCTAACGGGGCTGGCTCAGCGCATTGCCCGAACGTGCCCACGCCATGATTCCACCGGCCAGGTTGTGCATGTTGTTATAGCCCTTTGAGGCCATGAATGCACACGCCTGCGCCGAGCGTGCGCCCGAGCGGCAGTAGATCACCACCGGCTTGTCCTGGGGAATGTCGGCCGCGCGCAACGGCAACAGATGCAGCGGGATGTGAATGGCTCCATCAATCACGCCCTGGGCCACTTCGGCTTCGGTACGCACATCGATCAGATGCGCGCCCTTGGTCGCGATCTCGGCTACGTAGGCGACATCGACTTCCTTGAATCCTGACAGTCCGAACATAGATGTCATAACTCCTGCAACGGAATAAATTAGAACTTTCTAATATAACCCAAAGCTAAGGCTAAGCCAAGCATGCCCTCTGTCGCGGTGCGGGAATCCATTCAGCAGCGCTGGGCACCGTGATACAGATTCACGACATGGCGGGCTTCTGCGAAAAACAGCCAGCGCTCCACGGCTGCGCCTGCAATTCCCGCGCAGGCCGCGACGACAGCCGCAGCTTGCCCGCCTTGCGCATTGAAGACCCATACCAGCATCAATCCAGGCAGCGCAAAGCCCAGTCCGAACACCACGACCTTGAGCAGGCCAGCCTTCTGACGTGCGATCTGGAAGCCGAACTCCTGGGTCAGGAAGGTCCCATGGGTATGCCCGGTATCGAGCAGCTTGACCTTGGCGCGTGTCAGGCCGGTCGCAGTATTGATCGTGGGAGTAAGGCCCGGGCTGCGTATCCAGAAGTAATAGATCGCCTTCAGGACTGCGGCGATCGAGACGATCAGTGCCGACATTGCGATGAAGGGCAGGGTGTCGAGCCCCGCCACGACCGCACCAAGCAGCAGCAGCAGGCTGCCGCTGGCGTAGCCGAGCGCCAGGTAATTGGCCGGCACCAGCGGGGTGTTCCACTGACGGATGGTTTTCAGGCAGGCGTAGATCATGCCGGTGGAAAACACCGTGATCCAGGCCAGCACGGCCGACAGGAACCCAAAGGTTTCACGCAGCCACTGCGGCGCCTCGAACCAGATGCTGGCCAGGTAAACCAGTGCCAGCGGCATGAACACCACGGCAAACACGCCTTCGCGCGACAGCCACGAGGTACGGAAGCGGCTGAATGCACGCCAGGCGTTTTTCGGGTTGGCGAGATGGAAGGTGGACGACAGCAGACCGAACACGATCAGACTCATCGCGACGAGACCGCCAATGACAAGTTGTGCGGGCGTGAATCCGCCACCAAGTTTGAACGTGTCCGCAATGAACAGCAGCGAGAACAGGCCGAAACCGGCGCCCGATGCTACGGTGAAGAAGATGACTGAAAATGCTGGATGCATGATGTTTTCCTAATTAATCAACATCCAGCATTTCGGCGGAGACTAACCTTCAGGTTACGTCGGAACCAAAAAGCGGGATGCATGGATTCTCCTGGCTCTATTTATTGGGCAGCGCGGTTCAACGGCGCACCAGCTTGTTGGCAAACTGCTTGATGCTTTCCTTCAAGCCACCCTTGGGCTGGGTCTCGACCGGGATCACCGGCTTGCGGCGCGGCGGAAGATACGTGTTGGTCGGGTTGTAGTTGAGCTCGGGCATCAGCGGGAAGCCGCCGCGCTCGCGCACGGTGCGCGACACTGCCGAATCGGGGTCGTCGAAGTCGCCGAACATGCGGGCGTGCGCCGGGCAGGTGAGCACGCACGAGGGCTGGCGCTCCTCGACCGGCAGTTCCTGATCGTAGATGCGGTCGACGCACAGGGTGCACTTCTTCATCGTGCCGCTGGAGCGGTCGAGTTCGCGTGCGCCATACGGGCAGGCCCACGAGCAGTAATTGCAGCCCATGCACTTGTCCTGGTCGATCAGCACGATGCCGTCTTCGGCGCGCTTGTACGAGGCGCCGGTCGGGCACACGGTGACGCAGTCGGCGTCCTCGCAGTGCATGCACGACATCGGGAAGTTGACCGTCTTGTTGTTCGGATACTCGTCCATTTCGTAATGGCGAATCCGGTTGAACCACACACCCGACGGCTCGGCGCCATAGGGCTGGTAGTCGGACAACGGGCCGATGGTGCCCGAGGCATTCCATTCCTTGCAGGCGATGGCGCAGGCATGACAGCCTACGCACACGTCGAGGTCGATGACCAATCCAAGTCTCATTTTGTGCTCGCTTTATTTATTCGGGTACTGCTCAGTTCTTTTCGTGGGTGCGTGCGTCGTAACGCAACACATCCGGCCGCTCGTAACGCTCGTCGCCCGGCAGCGCCTTCAGTTCGTCAAACTGCGGCCAGGAGCCCGTTTCGCCCGGTGCGGCCTTCCAGATTTTCACCCGCAGGTCGAACCATGCGGCCTGACCGGTCACCGGGTCGGAGTTGGTGACACGACGCTCGCCGGCCTTTTCCGGCAGCAGCTCGGAAATCAGGTGGTTGAGCAGGAAGCCTTTGGTCGCTTCGGACGCGTTTTCCTTCAGGCCCCAGGCACCCTTCTGCTTGCCGATGGCGTTCCAGGTCCAGATGGTGTCCTCCTGGGTGCCTTCCATGGTCTTGACCTGGCAGCGGATCTTGCCGTTGTGCGATTCGACCCAGATCCAGTCGAAGTCCTTGATGCCCATTTCGGCAGCCTTGCGGGCGTTCATGTACATGTAGTTCTGCGCCATGATCTGACGCAGCCACACGTTCTGCGAATCCCACGAGTGGTACATGAACATGGGGCGCTGGGTCAGCGCGAAGAAGGGATATTCCTCCTTGTCGACGCGCTGCTGCTCGAGCGGCTCGTACCACATCGGCAGCGGGTCGAAGTATTTCACCAGACGCTCGCGGTCGACCTGGTTGTTCGGCTGTGGACCGTCGTACAGGCCCTGCCCCGCCAGGCGGAATTTCTGCAGCGGCTCGGAATAGAACTGCATGATGATCGGCTCGGCCTTGCCGACGAAGCCCACATCCGCTGCGACATCCAGGTAGTCCTTGTTGGCGTAGCGCATGTACTTCTGGTTGTCGGGCCAGTGGTGTGCGTAGAAGCTCTGGTTCTCGATGTACTTTTCCCACTGGTTGGGGTTGGGTTCACCCTTGAGCGACTTGGTGCCGTCCTTGCCACGCCAGCCGGCGAGGAAACCGATGCCGGGCGAACGCTCGAAGTTGACGATGAAATCCTTGTAGCCGCTGAACTTGGGCGTCCCGTCGGGCTTGGTGAACGCCGGGAATTTCAGGCGGCCCGCCAGTTCGACCATGACTTCCTGCCACGGGCGCACGTCACGATCCAGTTTAACCAGCGGGTGACGGATCGCGTCGGCCGCCGCATCCGGCTCGGAAATCGGGCGATCGAGCAGCGAAATCGAATCGTAGCGCTCGAGGTAGGTCGTGTCCGGCAGGATCAGGTCGGCGAAGTTGGTCATCTCCGAATGGAACGCGTCGATCACCACCAGGAACGGAATCTTGTACAGACCGGGCTCCTCCGGATCCTTGGCACGCAGCATGTCCTGGATGTTGGCCGTGTTCATGGTCGAGTTCCACGCCATGTTGGCCATGAACAGGATCAGCGTGTCGAGCGCGTAGGGATCGTGATTGGTCGCGTTGGTGATGACCATGTGCATCAGGCCGTGAGATGCGATCGGCACTTCCCACGAATACGCCTTGTCGATGCGCAGGGGGTTGCCGAACTCGTCGACCACCAGGTCTTCCGGACGCGTCGGGAAGCCGAGCGGCGGGCGCGACAGCGGCGTGTTCGGCGCATTGATGATGTCGATGTTGTTTTCCGGCAGCTGGTGCGGCGGAATCGGCTTCGGATACGGCGCACGGGCGCGGAAGTTGCCCGGCGCGTCGAGCGCGCCCAACAGCATCTGGATCATGTGGATGGCGCGGCAGGAGTGGAAGCCGTTGGAGTGCGCCGCAATGCCGCGCATGGCGTACATGGCGACCGGTCGGCCCACGACCTTGTCGTGCTTGCGGCCCCACACGTCGGTCCACTCGATCGGCAGCTCGACCGTCTCCTTGAACGCGACGTGTGCCATTTCCAGCGCGATGCGCTCGATGGTCTCGGCCGGCAGGCCGCATTCCAGCGCGACGTTTTCCGGCGCGTAGCGCTCGTCGAGGTAGCGCTCGGCCATCATCGACATCACGGTCTTGACGCGGCGGCCGTCGGGGGCGACATACTCGCCGAACAGCGCAGGAGCGATGTCGCCGTCCATGCCGTTCTTGAAGGCTTCCTTCTCGATGTCCCAGATCAGCGGCTGGTCGTTCTCGTCGCGCAGGAACAGGCCGTCGCCCTTCTGTCCGGGGGTCTGCACCACCAGCCAGGAGGCGTTGGTGTAGCGCACCAGGAATTCGTAATCGAACTTCTCGTGCTTCAGCAGCACGTGCACCATCGACATGGCCAAGAGGCCGTCCATGCCGGGCTTGATCGGCAGCCATTCGTCGGCAATCGCCGAGTAACCGGTGCGCACCGGGTTGACGGTGACGAACTTGCCGCCCTTGCGCTTCAACTTTTCCAGGCCGATCTTGATCGGGTTGGAGGAGTGGTCTTCCGCCACGCCCCACATCAGGAAGTACTTGGCGTAATCCCAGTCGGGCGCGCCGAATTCCCAGAACGAGAAACCGATCGAATAGAGACCGGCCGCCGCCATGTTGACCGAACAAAAACCGCCGTGCGCGGACCAGTTGGGCGTGCCGAACTGCTGCGCCCACAGACCGGTCAGCGCCTGCATCTGGTCACGGCCCGTGAAATAGCCGAGCTTGGAAGGGTCGGTCGCCCGGATTTCTTCCAGCCGGTCGGTCAGCACGTCGAGCGCCTGACCCCAGGAAATCGGCTCGTAAATGCCTTCGCCGCGCTCGGTGCCCGGCTTGCGCATCAAGGGTTGCGTCAGCTTGGCAGTGGAATACTGCTTCATGATCCCGGCCGACCCCTTGGCGCACAAGACGCCCTGGTTGGTGGGGTGATTGCGGTTACCCTGGATGAAGCGGACCTTGTTGTCCTCCAGTGTCACCTTGATGCCGCAGCGGCAGGCACACATATAACACGTGGTGTACTTGATTTCCTGCGCGTCGTGATTTTCGAGTTTGATCTTGGCGTTCATGCGGTCTCTGGATTCAAAATTATCCCCTCGGCTCCTTTGCAGGAGTCGTATTTCCCTACCCGGATATAACACTAGGTGACTGCTGGAAGCAGCGCCAGCGCATCGGCACTGGATGCTGCGGGGACGGCTATATATTAAAAATTCCGAATATATTGTTATTTTGCATGCTAAGACGTCGGGCTGGCAAGCAAATCGGATGATATCCCGATAAGCCCAACTAATAATAATCCTTATTTTTTGAGGGGTTAAAGGAGGGTCACGTGCCGCTCTCCATCAACTATCTGGCCAAAGGAGGCGACGAAGACATAACGGACTCGACCACCGCCAGCGCTTCGCCCTGGTCCCACTCGGTCGGACCGGTCAACACATGGCGCACCTGCCCCTCGGTATCCAGCACAAACGTGGTCGGCAATGCAAACACTTTCCAGCGCCGGGTATTGCTGCTGTCCGTATCAAGCAGGATAGGAAACCCCAACTTCATTTTTGCCAGATAGGCGTTGACCTCCTCGGGCGTTTCAGCGCTAGAAACGGCAACGATTTCCAGCGGCCGGCCTTTCATCTGCATCCGTAGACGTTCCAGCGATGGCATTTCGCGCTGACAGGGGGGACACCATGTGGCCCAAAAATTGAGCACCACCACCTTGCCGCGGTAATCGGTCAGGGTTTTAGACGCGCCCGTCAGGTCGTGCGCCTTGAGTTCCGGCGCCGGCGAGGCAACACGCGCCTCGAATCCGGTCGCCTTCGCAGTGACTACCCAGAACAGGCCGATGGCCAACACAGTCGCGATTCGTTTCACTTGCATCCCCAGGTATCCAATTGGTGCAGCAGCATGCTATCCATGTGGCGGCTTTCAGCTGTTTCAAAATCGGTCGGCGTTTCTCGCGCCCAGTACCCCTCGCGCAGGTTCTCCAGCACCACGTCGCTCACGATTGCACCATGCCGAGCCAGATGCTCCATCAGGCCCGGCAGCCATGGCGTGGCGGCCGAGCGACGTGGCTGCAGCACCCGCACGCGCAAGCCGGACAGATCGCCCAGATCGAGATAATCCGGCTCGGTCAGAGGTTCTGCCGTCGTATAGAGATTCGGGTGCATCAGCACCACACAGAGCTGGCTGCGCCGATCAGGCTCCAGCAGGACTGCGGCCCGCAGTACCGGCACGGCCGCACGCGCAACGGCAAATACCGTCACTTGTTTTCCGCTCGCCTGAGCCGCACGCAGCCATGCTGCCAGGTCCTGTACTGGCAGTGCGTCCATGCTGCTCGACACCTGAGGCAGAAAATAGGCGTTGGCAGGATCGAGCGACCAGACTGCGACACCCCGCTTAGCCAGTTGCTGGGCCGCGGCAAGTTCCGGTGCGGTTCGACCGCGCTCGGAGGCCACCCACAGCAACAGGCGCTGGCCCGCAGCTGGGAATACCTGATAATCCGGCAGGCTGGCGTGCGCCGTGAACGCGCATAACCACAATCCCGACAGAAAAAATCTGAAAAAACGCATTACGATCGCTCGATTACCGCACCCACCCATCTTGCCGCAGCCTACGCACCGCACAAGATGACGATATGACTAGGTGTCCCCGACAGACGTTGCGCGCCAGTGGCCGGAACGCCCACCCTGCTTTTCCAGCAGCCGGATATCGTCCATATGCATGCCGCGATCGACCGCCTTGCACATGTCATATATCGTCAGCAAGGCAACGCTGACGCCGGTCAGGGCTTCCATTTCCACGCCGGTCTTGCCGACGGTCTCGGCCGTCACCGTGCAAGCGATCCACGGCCCGTCGGCGTCATGACTGAATTCGACGCCCACCTTGGTCAAAGCGATCGGATGGCAGAGCGGGATCAGTTCGGCGGTGCGTTTGGTCGCCTGGATCGCCGCGATACGGGCGATGCCGAGCACATCGCCCTTGGCTGCCTGGCCACCCAGAATGCGCGCCAGGGTATCGGGTAACATGTGGATGCGTCCGCTCGCCACTGCGATGCGGCGCGTGTCGTCCTTGTCCGCCACGTCGACCATGACGGCGCGGCCACGTTCATCAAAGTGGGTGAACTCGCTCATATTCCGGAACCTAGTAGACAATCCGCGCATCCTAATCGAAATGCTGTCGTTCGCCGTCATTCTCTTCCGCTAATGCTGCGCATCCTGCTCGCGTTCACCCTGGCCATCCAGCCGGTTCTTGCTGCCGATCTGCCCGACCTGGGCGAGGTGTCGCGGCAGTATTTTTCCGACCAGGAGGAACAGACGCTGGGGCGCACCATCATGCGCGACGTGTATGCCGACCCGCGCTACTTGGACGACCCCGAAATCGAGAATTACCTCAACCAGCTCGGCTACAAACTGGTCTCGGTCAGCGCACGCAACCAACGAACATTCAATTTTTTCGTGGTCGACGATCCCACCATCAACGCCTTCGCCATGCCGGGCGGCAACATCGGCGTCCACACCGGCCTGCTGCTTGCGGCACAAAGCGAATCCGAGCTGGCGAGCGTGATCGCGCACGAGATTGCCCACGTCACCCAGGACCACCTCGCCCGCATGGTTGCAGCGCAAAGCCAGAGCTACTGGCCGACCATGGCCGCCCTGGCCCTGGCGTTGCTGGCCTCCCGTTCCAACCCCAACGTGGCGAGCGCGGCCATCGCCTCCACCCAGGCCTATTCGATCCAGAACCAGCTCAACTACAGCCGCGATTACGAGCGTGAAGCCGATCGCCTGGGCTATGACATGCTGACCAAGGCCGGCTTCGACCCGCACGCCATGAGCGAATTCTTCGAGCGGCTGCAGCGTGCCAATCGGTTCTACGACACCAGCGCGCCGGCCTATCTGCGCACCCACCCGCTCACCAGCGACCGTATCGCTGACATGGAAGCACGCAGCGATTCGGCGCCTTATCGTCAAGTGGAGGACAGCCTCGACTTCCAGCTGGTGCGCGCGCGCCTGCGTGCGCAGGAGGGCACCCCGGACGATGCCGTACTCGCGGCCCGCAGCACCCTGAAGGACAAACGCTACAGCAATGAGACTGCCGCCCGCTACGCGTTGATCACTGCCCTGCTGCGCGCGCGCCAGTTCAAGGAGGCCGAAGCCGACGTGCAAAAACTACCCTCCGGCAAGAACACCGACCCAATGATTCTGCAACTGGCGGCTTATACGGCGTTCACCGGCGGCAACACGAAGCTTGCCGTACAGCGTTACCGCACAGCCAGCGAAGCCTACCCGGGCTACCGTCCCCTGCAATATGGCTACATCAACGCCCTGCTGACCACAGGCCAGAACCGCGACGCACTGGCACGGGTGAATGCACAGCTCGCGCTCTACCCACTCGACCGCCGCCTGTGGCGGCTCGCTGCCCAGGCTCATGCTCAACTCGGCCAGCGCCTGTTGAGCCACAGCGCCCAGGCCGAGGCCGACGCATTGAGTGGAAATCTGGTCGCTGCCATCGAACAAATCAATCTCGGCCTCAAGGCTGGCGATGGCAGTTTCCATGAAATGTCCGCAGCCGAAGCGCGGCGACGCGAATGGCAGGAGGCCGAAAAATCGCAGCGCAAAAAATAGGTGTTCGCTGCAAAACCCCTTATTTGACGCCGCTGGTAGGAATTTACCCCGCGATTTGGCCGTAAAAAATCCCGCATGGCCTTGCATGGCAAAAAGCAATTCCACTATGCTTCGGTTCATCCATTACTGGATAGCGTTCACTGCACGGTACTTCCAAGCGGCAGGCGCTTTCACCATCAAGTCAAAAACGAGGAGGATGACCATGCGAAAGTTGCATCAGCTAATCACGGCATGTGCTTTGGGCGCAATTACGCTGACGGGCAGCGCGCTCGCCGCCGATGCTGCCAAGGAACTCACCGGCAAGCAGATTGCGTTTGATAGAAGCAAAGGCAACTGCCTGGCCTGCCATGCCATGCCGACTGTACCCGATGCGGAATCCGCGGGTCTGATCGGACCGCCCCTGATCGCCATGAGCGCGCGCTACCCCGACAAGGCCAAGCTGCGTGCCCAGATCTGGGACGCAACCGTGGCCAATCCCTCCAGTAGCATGATTCCGTTCGGCAAGAACGGCGTGCTGACGGAAGCCGAGATCGATAAAGTGACCGACTTCATATACGGTCTGTAATTACCCGTTGCATTGTTCAATCAGGAGATATGCCCAAATGAATGCACTTCGTAGAAACGTACTGAAAGGCGCCGCAGGCGCAGGCACCGTGGCCGTGGCCGTGGCCGCCGGCCTGCTGAAGCCCACCCAGGCCCTGGCGGGCGTCCCGCGTAGCGCCTTTGAGGCCAAGAATGTCGGCGATGCACTGAAGAACATGGGTGCAAACGCCCCTGCCGATTCCAAGGACATCACCATCAAGGCCCCGGACATCGCTGAAAACGGCGCCGTGGTGCCGGTGGAAGTGACCAGCGGCATCGCCGGTACTACCGCTATCGCCATCCTGGCTGAAAAGAACGCAACCCCTCTGGTGGCCGACTTCACCCTGTCGGGCGGTGCCGAGGGCTATGTGTCGACCCGCATCAAAATGGGGCAAACCTCCCTGGTTCGCGCAGTGGTGACGGCTGGCGGCAAGTCCTATACGGCTGCCAAGGAAGTCAAGGTCACCATCGGCGGTTGCGGCGGCTAATTTCCCGCCCCCGGTCTGTCGAATTGAATACCCCGTCATAGGGGACAACCATTTTTAGGAAAGGAAAGCCAAATGGCTGAACCGATGCGTATCCGCGCCACGATGGCTGGCGATGTTGCCGATGTCAAAGTGTTGATGAACCACCCGATGGAAAC